>JANWYC010000060.1 GCA_025057245.1 Aquificaceae bacterium
TATCTTTGACCGTTTTGAAAGGTATAAAGGAAGAACCAGACCTGAATAATCTCATTGAATTCTTAAACACAAAAATTACAGAAATATCAGAAAAGCAACTTGTAAGCCACTACTGGCACGTAAGGGAAGTGGCTAAGGAAGTCATAGAAATCATAGAAAGTCGTAGAAAACAGGAAAAGCTTATAACAGGAAGGGCTACAGGCTTTATTGACCTTGATATGCTCACTACGGGTTTTCATCCAGCGGATTTAATCATAGTAGCCGCAAGACCAGGCATGGGTAAAAGCAGTTTTATGCTATCTATGAGTATAAACATTGCAAAAGAAGAGAAAGTGCCAGTGGCAATATATTCCCTTGAAATGAGTAAGGAACAGTTGGTGATGAGAGCTCTTTCCATGCTCTCCGGAGTGCCACTTCAGAACATAAGGAGAGGCTTTATAAGTGAAGAGGATAGGAACAAGATTATATCCTCCGCTTTAGACCTCTCAAGATGTGAAATATACATAGATGACACGCCCAACCTTTCTACTACAGACCTGAGGGTAAAAACCAGAAAACTTAAGAAAGAAAAAGGCGTTGAAATAGTTTTTATAGACTATCTACAGCTTTTGAGACCACCGTACAGAAGGTCTTCGAGGCAAGAAGAAGTAGCGGAGATATCAAGAAATCTCAAGGCGTTGGCAAAGGAACTTTCCATACCAGTGGTAGCCCTCGCCCAGCTGTCGCGTCAAGTGGAACATAGGTCTGACAAAAGACCTCAGATGGCTGACCTAAGAGAGTCTGGTCAGATTGAACAGGATGCAGACCTAATAATATTTATACACAGACCAGAATACTACAAGAAAAATCCAGCGCCAGAGGAGCAAGGTATAGCGGAGATTATAGTAGCAAAGCAGAGGCAGGGTCCTACAGGAATAGTTAAAGTAGCTTTTCTGAAAGACGTGGCAGGTTTTAAGCCTCTTATATCTACTGGTCAGAGCATGGTAGAGAGTTACGAACCAGAGGTAGAAGACCTCTCCGATGAAGAGTTAGATTTGGATTTTTAAAAATCCTTTTCAACGATTAAGTGCAGAACTCTGAAATTGTTAATATGGGTGCTTTATGCTGTGTTTGTGCTTTCTAATTTTTCAGTAATTTGTCTAAAAAAATACTTTCTGGTGCTTATACTCAGCAGTTTCAGAATTTGAGCCTGACTATACGAGAACTTGTAAAACTCTTGTGAATCAGAAACGAGAGATTTATTAGACAATTATATATTAGACACGGCAATTTTTCAACAGTTGTCATATCTTCTGATGGTGCAACAGAGTATAACTGCTATAAAGCTCTTCACCATAGGTTAGGTTCTATACTATAATCTTTTCCATGCTAAGTATGACGGGTTTTGGTATGGGTAATTATGAAAACGATAGGTGGGTTGTAAGCGTGTTTGTTAAAAGTCTCAATGGTAAAAGCTTGGAAATCTTTATAAAGTCTAACTACAATCTTATGGCTATTGAGTTTTCTATCAGGAAGCTGGTAAGAGAGTTTGTAAGGCGCGGGACCATAAATCTTCAAATAGACGTGAGAAGGAAAGGGATAGTAGAGCCAGTGAATCTTGAATCTCTGTTTACAAACATAAACTTCTTTAGGATAGTCAGAGACAAGTTAAACCTTAACGCAAGTGACGACACTATTATGCATCTCGCGGTCAAGTATTCAGAAGCAGTAAAGGAGGAGATATACCAGTCCCTCGAGGAAGCGGTGCTCTGCGCTCTAACAGATGCGCTAAAAGAGCTCTTGATAAGAAAGTCTGAGGAGGGAAGACGCATAAAACAGGACATGGAAGAGAGGTTGGAAAGGATTGAAAAGCTAATGGAAAAAATCCTAGAAGCCAAAGATGAAGCCTACGAGAAGGTAAAGAGAAGGGTTATGGAGAAGGCGGAGGAGCTAAACATCTCAGAAAACAAGGCGTTGGTTTTAAACGAGATTAGCCTCATACTTTCAAAGATGGATGTGGAGGAGGAAATAGTAAGGTTTAGGACACATCTTGATAAAAGTAGGGAGATTATGAACTTATCGGAGGATGTGGGTAGAAGGTTGGAGTTTCTCTTTCAGGAGATGCACAGAGAGATAACAACTCTATCTAACAAACTGCCTGAACTTTCTCATCTTGCGGTTGAGGTAAAGACGGAGATAGACAGACTAAAACAACAGGTGGCAAACGTGGAATAGTGTTATAATATTATTCTCTAGCGGGCGTAGCTCAGTGGTGGAGCGGCTGCTTGCCATGCAGCAGGTCGCGGGTTCGAGTCCCGTCGCCCGCTTTTAGGCAACGTGGCCGAGCGGCTAGGCGAGGGACTGCAAATCCCTTTTACGGCGGTTCGAATCCGCCCGTTGCCTCGTTAAAAAAAGCAATTTAAAGGAGGTTGGTAATGCCCAACACGAAACAAGCTGAGAAACGCATGACAAGGGATGCGAAGAGAAGGGTGCGCAACAGGTATCATCTTTCAAGGATGAAGACTTACATAAAAAGGTTCAGAAAAATGGTGGAGAGCGGTCAGCTACAGCAGGCTGAGGAGTTTTGTCCCAAAGTCATAAGCATAATCTATCATACCGCCTCAAAGGGGGTTATTCATAAAAACGAGGCAAGCAGAAGAGCATCAAGGGTTAGCACGCTTCTTAACAAAGCCCTTAAAAAAGTTCAGGGGAAGGTAAGCTAAAGGCTCTTTCAGCGCAATAAGCGTAAACCAATAAACTAACACACCAAGCGGTATAGCATACATTATTTGTGGAGTGTCGGGCTTCAAGACTATCAGGGCTCCGCACATGAGCAGAGTTCCAACCATACCCTTTAACAGGGAGAGTAAGTAAGCCTTCAGGTCAATTTTTCTCTCTTTCCAAAAGTAGAGAAGGAAGAGAAAACCCGTCAGAGAAGAGCTGGCAGTTCCAAAGGCAAGCCCCACCACGCCAAATCCAAACACAAAGGCGAAAACAAAAGCCAACAAAGCTTCAGAAAGAACCGCAAAAAGAGAGGAGAGCACTGGCGTTTTTGTATCGCCGTTGGCAAAAAACACACTTGCCAGAACCTTTTGCAGAGAAAAGAGGACAAGACCCAAGGAATACACCGCAAGCACTTTGCTTGCGATAGCCACATCCTCTTGAGAAAACCTTCCCCTTCCGTAGAGTAGGTCTACTATCTGGTAAGAAAGCACCACAAGCCCACCAGTGGCAGGAAGAGCGAGAAGAGTTATAAACCTAAAGGCGAGAGTTATGTTACCCTTTGGGTCGCTGCCACCAGAAAGCACGGAAAGAAGCGAGTTTGCCATACCTACAGACAAAGCCCCCAAAGGTAGCTGGAATATCCTGTTGGCATAGTAAAGGTAAGATATGGCACCCATGGTAAGGAAAGAAGCTAAGAAAGTATCTATGAAAAAGGACAGTTGAGCTACGCCAAAACCCAAGACCGCAGGAACAAGCCTTTTCAGAAGCAGTGTCAAATCCCTATCTCTTTCAAGCGTGGGTTTAGGTATTAACTTGCGAGAGAAAGCCCATGGTAGATGAAAAAGAAGCTGACAAATCCCACCAAAAACTACACCTATGACCAAAGCCACGTACCCCGCACTATGAGCAAAGAGTGCTACGCACAAAGCCATAACTGCGTTAAAAACCGCTTGTGCAAAAGCGGGAACAAAAAACACACCTTTTGTGTTAAGCACCGCCATAAAAAGAGCGCTAAGACCCACAAAGAACAGATAGCTAAAAAGAAACCTTGCCATAAAAACCGCAAGCTCAAAGTATTCTTTGTTCGCTATGCCAGGTGCTATAAGTTTTATGACCCATTCAGCCAGAATTATCCCAGAAAGTGTTACGAGCAGGTTAAAAAGTGTGTAGTAGGTAAAGGTTGAGTTTAAGAAACTCTCCTGCGTGCCTTCCTTTAACCTTCTGGCAAATATGGGAACAAAGGCTGCGTTAAAACCGCCCTCGCCAAAAAGCCTGCGAAAGGTATTAGGAAGCCTAAAAGCTACGAAAAAAGCATCTGTAATGTGAGAGACGCCAAAGTAGTAGGCTATGAGAGCATCTCTGAGATAACCAAGCACTCTGCTAAGGAAGGTGGCTACGGAGAAGGATAGGGAATGTTTTATAAGGCTCATGCTATTTCTCTATAAACTTAGCACAGTCTATGTATTTAAACTTCTTGATAGTGTTCAATAAATCCTCTAAGTCTTCAAAAACGGACAATCCGCACATCTTACACCTTTCAATTTCCCTACTTCCACTTATAGAAAGTGTGGATAATCATCCCTTTCATTCCTCTTGAACCTGTAGTATTCTTTTGCCAGCCTCTTTGACCTTTTTAAGATTTTCTTTAGACAATGTTTTTGTTGGAATCTTGTTCTTTAACTTCACTTCCATTTCAGTATTTTCGTTATCTTCCAAAAGCTCAGAAACTTTAAAGCTGACCTCTTTTAGGCTCACTGATTTAACCTCTACATTTTCTAAAAAAGTCCTCAATTCGCTCTTTATATTTTTCATTCAAGCCACCATAGATAACTCGTATAAGGTGCTCGGAGTTTCCTTATATACGGGAGAGAATTGCCTTAGATTGTCTTCCTCTGATACGTAAACCAAGTCTTCAAAGCTAATTTTCAGCAGTTTCTTAAAGGGATTCTTAAACATTTTCACAAAACTTTCATGCATTTTGTGGTCTCCCGCCCTTATTTTTACGTCTGGGTTTGGAAACTGATAACTCGTTGTGTCCATTGGAGTGAGTTCAAACCCTCCGCAGTCTTCGTAACTTCTCTTTACAACGTTTATACTTCCGCTTTCAAAGACTGCACCTATGGGCTTGATACCTTTAAGGTAGCCAGCGAGGGATTTTTTATTTTTTACCTCCACCAAAAACCACAGCTCTCCGTCCTCCTCGTCCTTTATCCAAAGGGCGTATAACTCACCGTCCTCGGATACGAGCTCAACGGGTAGGTCAATAACGGATACGACGACGAACCTTCTGAGTTGAACCTTTACCTCTATTTCCTCGTAGTCCCAGCAGTAATCTCTCATTTTATTCACATTTCTATGGTGCCGGAGGCGGGAGTCGAACCCGCACGCCCTCACGGGCACTGCCCCCTCAAGACAGCGCGTCTGCCAGTTCCGCCACTCCGGCTTGGAGTATATTATTATACACTCTTATGACGTTCTTGCCAAGACTTTACGCAATAACTGACAGGAAAAGATACCCAGACATATTACAGAGGTTAGAAAGAGCTCTGCAAAAGGGTTTAAAAATGGTTCAGCTCAGAGAGAAGGAAACTTCAGGATTTGAATATTACAAACTTGGGAAAGAAGTAAGAGAACTGACGAGGGAATACGGAGCTTTTCTCTTCATAAACGACAGAGTTGACATCGCTCTTGCGGTTGAGGCTGACGGCGTTCACTTGCCAGATAGGGGCATCCCTCCCACAGTGGTAAAGAACATAGAGCCAAAGCTCATAGTTGGCTACTCCGCTCACAGTCTTGAGCAGGCTCTCTGGGCTCAGGAGCAGGGTGCGGACTTTATAACTCTCAGTCCGATTTTTAAAACTCAATCTCATCCCGAAGCGGAACCTATTGGTTTAAAAGTGCTGAAAGAAGCCTCCGAAAGGCTTTCCATCCCTGTATACGCTCTCGGTGGCATAGACTGGGACAAGATAAAACTCTGCTACAAGAACGGTGCTTATGGTATTGCGGGTATAGGGCTATTTTTTGACCATGTTGATAGTAATTGGGGGACCAACTGGTAGCGGAAAGTCGGAGCTATGCTGTCTTTTAGCTAAGAAAATAGGCGGAGAAATTGTTAGTGCGGACTCCATGTGCGTCTACAAGGGTATGGACATAGGCACCGCTAAACCCATGGAGTGTATGAAAGAGATAAAACATCACCTCGTGGATGTAGTGGAACCCGGGTATGTGTTTGATGCCAAGCTTTTTGAGGAATTCTCCATAAAGGCTATTGAGGAGATAAGCCAAAGAGGAAAAGTCCCCATAGTCTGCGGTGGCACTTACCTATACCTTCAAGCACTTCTGTATGGCATAGAGAATACTCCCTTACCCGACTGGAAGCTCAGGGAAAGGCTCTACCACATCGCAAGGGAAAAGGGAAAGGAGTATTTGTATATAAAACTTAAAGCGGTGGACCCACGGTATGCGGAAAGGATTGCATCCGCAGACGTTAGAAGGATTGTTCGTGCTCTTGAGGTCTTCATAAATTCTGGGAAACCCTTCTCCTCCTTTCATAACTGGGACAAACCAAGAATGAGTTTTGTAGGCTTTTATGTATCTTGGAGTAGAGAAAGCCTCCTTAAAAAAATAGAAGAGAGAGCCAAGAAAATGCTACAAAAGGGACTTCTTGAAGAGATTAAAGTTCTT
>JANWYC010000061.1 GCA_025057245.1 Aquificaceae bacterium
AGACTGCCCAAACCTTAAACATCTGAGAGAGGTCTTCCCAGAGAAGGTTATAAGGGTTCTTTGGAACAGGTCTCAAGGCTTGCACCCTGTCAGGATAAGGCTCGTGGTAAAAGACAGGGTGGGTATGCTGGCGGATGTTTCCTCTACCATAGCAAAGGTGGGTGCGAACATCACGGAAGCCAAGACGAAGAGTCTTCCCTCTGGTGAGGCGGTCATGGACTTTACGGTTCAGTTGGAAAACTACCAGAGCCTTTTAAGGTTAAAGGAAGCCCTCCGTGGGGTGGAGGGCGTGGAGAACGTTCAAAGACTTGTGGGTTGAAAGCTCAGACTTCCGTCTAACAAGGTTACGCTTACCTTCTGCCCGTCCTTGACCTGCCCCTTTATTATAAGGTTTGCTAAGGGCGTTTCCAAGTGCTTTTGTAGCGTTCTTTTCAGAGGTCTTGCACCGTAGGCAGGGTCGTAGCCGAGCTTTACCAAGTGCTCCTTTGCTTCTTGAGAGAGTTCTATAACTATGTTTCTGTCAGAGAGCCTCTTGTTGATGCCTGCTACCAAAAGGTCTATTATCTGGAACAGCTCCTTCATGGTAAGAGGCTTGAACACAATAACCTCGTCAACCCTGTTGAGAAACTCTGGTCTAAAGTGGTAGCGCAGTTCCTCTATTACCTTTTCCTTTGCCTTTTCAAACTCAGACTGCAATCTCTCCCCACCGTCTGCGGAGAGGCTCAGCAGGTATTGAGAGCCTATGTTGGAGGTCATGATAATCACGGTGTTTCTAAAGTCTACAGTCCTGCCGTGAGAGTCCGTAAGCCTGCCGTCGTCTAACACTTGGAGGAACAGGTCAAAAACTCTAGGATGAGCCTTTTCCACTTCGTCAAGAAGGAGAACGGAGTAGGGTTTCCTACGCACCGCCTCTGTGAGCTTTCCTCCCTCTTCGTAGCCCACGTATCCCGGGGGTGCGCCTATGAGCTTTGCCCCGCTGTGCTCTTCCTTAAATTCTGACATGTCAAGCCTTATGAGAGCGTCCTCGTACCCAAAAAGGAGCTCCGCCAAAGCCTTAGAGAGTTCCGTCTTTCCTACGCCAGTGGGTCCGAGGAACAAGAAGCTGGCTATTGGTCTTTTTGGGTCTTTAAGTCCAGCCCTTGCCCTTCTTATAGCTTCAGAGACGGACACCACCGCATGCTCTTGGTCTATAACCCTTTTGTGGAGCTCCTCTTCCAGCCTTAGGAGTTTTTCCATCTCCTCCTCTTTTAGCCTTGTGACGGGTATGCCCGTCCACTCGGAGACCACCTGAGCCACGTCATCCCAGCCTACCTCCAGCTCCTGCGACCTTTTAAACTCCAACTCTTTTAGCTCCTTCTCCAGCTTTACCCTTTCTATCTTTAGGTTTGCCTCCCTCTCGTAGTCTCCCATCTCGGAGGCTTTGAATATCTCTTGGTCGAGCTCTTCCATCCTCCTTTTTATCTCCCCTATCCTGCTCTCCGTGCTTGCGGTTTTAGAGAGGAGTGCCTGTCTTTCCTTCTCCAGCTGAACCTTCTTTATCTTTAGCTGTGCTTCCTTCTCGTAGTTGCCCTCAAGGTAAGCCTTTTGCACCTCTTCCTCAAGGCTTTTGATTTTCCTGTCTATCTCTTGAACCTCTGGGGGTAAGGAGACTACGGAGAGCTTTTTTCTGGCGGAGGCTTGGTCTATGGCATCAATAGCTTTGTCTGGAAGTTTTCTAAAGGTTACATACCTTCTGGTAAGTTTGACCGCAGACTCAAGAGCTTGGTCTGATATCTTTACCTTGTGATGCTTTTCCAGCTTTGGTCTTAGACCTTTGAGTATTTCTAACGTCTCCTCCTCCGTAGGCTCGTCTACATATATGGGTTGAAACCTTCTTTCTAAGGCTGGGTCTTTCTCTATGTGCTTTCTGTATTCGTCCACTGTGGTAGCACCTATAACCCTTATCTCACCCCTCGCAAGGGAAGGCTTTAGCATGTTGCCCGCATCCACCGCCCCCTCCGCCTTACCCGCACCTACTACCGTGTGCAGTTCGTCGATGAAAAGTATTACATCGCCCCTTTGCTTGACCTCTTGCAAGAGACTTTTGAACCTCTCTTCAAACTCACCCCTGTATTTAGAACCCGCTATGAGAGAGCCCATGTCCACGCTTATAACTCTTTTGTCCTGGAGCTCTGTAGGAACTTCCTTGTTTACCACCCTTTGAGCAAAGCCCTCTACTATGGCAGTCTTTCCTACGCCCGGGTCTCCTACCAGCACGGGGTTGTTCTTCGTTCTTCTGAGTAGAACTTCTATCAGCTGGTTTATCTCCCTCTCCCTTCCTATTACTGGGTCAAGCTTGCCCTCCCTTGCCATTTGAGTAAGGTCAACGCCAAACCTCTCAAGGGCTGACTTTTCCTCTTCTCTTAGCTCTTGGCTAACGTCCTTCATGGCTTCGCCTCCAGAAAGGTCTTGTAAAATTTTTCCTGCTATGGTATCCTTTGCTTCCACAAGGCTTGCCACTATGTTATAGGGCTCTACCTGAGAGACGCCCTCCGCTACAGCCTTGTCTTGAGCCTTTTCCAAAACCTTGGTTAAATACTCAGAGTAGTCAAAAACTGGCTCTTTGCCAAAGAGGACCTTTGCCACTTGGTCTTTTACCCTGTCTGGAGAGATTCCCAGCTCTTTGGTTTGCTCTAAAAGGCTGGAGCTCTCTAAGGCTTTTTTGGTAAGACCGTCTATGCTAAGCCTGTTTTCCAAGAAGGTTTTTACGTCCTCCTGTTTGAAAAGCGTAGAAAGGCTTTTTTCTACGGATTCTAACTGACTCTTATACTGAGCTTCCAACCTCTCGAGCCTGCTTAGTTCCACCTGTAGCTCTCTGTAGTTCCAGTAGTCTGCGTATAGCCTTGCCCTTTCCATTTCAGACTTGACCTTTTCTTTTGTCTTTTTTATCTTTTCCAACTCCACCTGCACCTGACCGATGTCAGACTTGACTTGCATTATCTTACTTCTTATGTCTATAAGATGCCTTGCCTCTTGCTCCGTAGCCTTTTTAATCTGGGAGGAGAGCCTATCCAAGTATTCGGAGACCTTTGCGTAAACGGACTTGTGGTCTATACCCCTCTTTTCCAAATACTTGGCAAGGGCTGAGCTTCCATCAATTAGCAAGGCTAAAAGCAGGTGGTCTGTGTCCACTTTGCTGTCTCCCTTTTTCTTAGCTATTTCCTTAGCCTTGTTTATGTATTCCAGCGACCTGCCCGACAGCAAGTTTTCACTAAACATCCAAAGCCTCCTACTTTACAATACTTTTTATAATATACTTTAGCCTGACATTGTCAAGTAAGCAAGGAATGTTTGAGAATTGTCTTGCAGGCGTTGGCTGTAGAATTGTGCGAGTAAGTTTTCGATGAGTTCTATGAGAAGCTCTATATGTTTATTGCTGATGTGCTTCACATTGCCTCCTCCCTGAGAAGTGCCTTTTTGGGTAGGTATATTATAAACCCTGTAGTTCTTACTCTGGAAGAATTTAAAACATTCTAAAGCAGGAAGAAAGCCAAAAATCTCAGACCAGCAAATCAGGACCCTCTTCATACTCTTATGCCTTACACAATCGTCAAACACTTCATAGACTCAAGCGTAAACTTCTACCACATATCAAGACAGAAGAGAATTTATTCATTACTGTGTCTAATATAGGCTTACAAGACATTATTAACCTTTAGAAAGAAGGCGGTGCATTAACTCTTACAGAAGATTTTAGGACGAAGCAAACCCTACTAACTCCTTTAGCTTTTTCACGGGGTCAGAGCTTTTCATCAAGCTTGTTCCTATTAAAAAGGCATCCACTCCAGAGTTTTCAAGCCTTAGAATCTGCTCTCTGTTCTCTATTCCGCTCTCCGCTATTACAAACTTAGCACCCATGTCTTTTATACTTGGTGCAAGCCTCTCCGAGAGGCTAACGTCCACCTTTAGCGTGTCTAAGTCTCTGTTATTTATGCCTATGATCCTAGCACCCGCTTTAAGGGCTCTTTCCGCTTCTTTAAGGTTAAACACTTCCACCAGATGATACAGTCCCAGCACCTCCGCATACTCAAGTAGCTCCCGAAGAAGACTATCTTCCAAAATTCTAACTATCAAAAGCACCACATCCGCCCCGTAAGCCTTTGCCTCGAGTAGCTGAACGGGATGTATGATAAAGTCCTTACGCAAAAGTGGCAGGTTTACGCCCTTTCTAACATCCGAAAGGTCCTGAAGTGAACCTCCGAAGAATTTTGTGTCTGTTAATACAGAGATTGCCACCGCACCCGCTTCTTGGTAGAGTCTTGCCTGCTCAAGGGGCAACACATCCTTTATATGACCCTCAGAAGGAGAAGCCTTCTTTACCTCTGCTATAATACGAGTTTTGCAAGAAGACAGCATTTTTTCAAAAGGGAAGATGCCTTCCCTTTCCAGAGACCTTCTCTCCAACTCCATTACGTAATCTGCGGTGGTTATTAACTCCCTCCTTTTATTCTCTACAATCTCGTGCAAAATCCCTATGGATAGACCCTCCTGTAGGTCTTGCCTTCTTTTTTGTATATAGCTTCCACTCCAAAACCATCTTTCCTCAGCTGGTCGTATATATCCATAGCTTTTTGGTAGCCATGAACTGCCATGACCACACCACACCTCTTGTCTATTTCATCAGGTATGGGTATGAGCTTCGCTTTACCTTTTAAATGCTTCTCCGCCCTAGTGCCCTCCGATATGGCAACAAAAGTTATAAAGTGGTCCGGCTTTTCCACAAACGGGTTCAAAAGCATCAAGTAGTGTCTTAGATGAAGCTTGACGCCTAATGAATGAAACTTTATCCAATACCATAGGCTGGGTTCCCTCGTTTCAGAGCGCTTCCTTAGAACCGCAATTACCTTATCGCCTTCTTTTTTCACACTTACCAGCTCATTGCCAGTCTGAGAGCACCAGTTGTGAACATCTCTCTCAAAGCCTGGGTCTGTGGCTAACACTTTGAGAAGCTGCCCCTCAGAGAGTTTTCTCATCTTCTCTGAGGTGATAACTATTGGCAGGGGGCACATAAGCCCTGTAAGGTCAAGAAACTCTTGCTTCAAGTCTTCCGCCTTTTTTGTTTCAACACTCATAGCGCTATCACCTTCGCCTGAGATTTTTCTTCAACGCTCTCGATAAATAAATTTATAAGTTTTCCAGCTTTTTCAAGGTTTTTTAATAACTCCTTATCGTATAGTTCTAAGGGATTGTTTAGATAAAAATTTACATAGACACTGCCTTTTTCCAATTTGACAAGAACATGAAAACTACAGTTTGCCATGTCTACTATGGTATCCTTGTAAACGCCGTTGCGTTTGGGTGATATGCTGATGGACTTGAGCCTGAACTGTTCCTTTAAAGCTTTTAGATAGTCTTCAAGGCTACCACAGTTTTTAAGTGCATTAAGTATAGCTTCTGTATCTTGAATGGAAGAAAGCCTTTTCTCGAGCCTACCGTAGTCAGAAAGCAGGTCTGCGTAGGCTTTTCTAAGCTTTTTTATGTAGAACCTCTCTTTTCTCAGTGCCTCCACCAAGTCTGGATGTAACGAAGCTAAAAAGGTAGCGATAAGAAGTGGTAGCAGTAGAATACCATCCTTTTGGTAATAGTAAAAACTGAGTGCCACGGACGACCACATAAAAAGCATACCAATAAAAACACTTCTACTGGTATAGATAGCCATTGCGGGTAGAAGGGTAAACAGGGCTTCCTTCTGTCCAGAGAGGAAGGAGAGGGTTGGTATAAAAATCAGGTCTCCGTAGTTTCTAAATATTTTTAGACTACCCGGGTAAATAAAAACATATGTGGCTAAGGAAAGGTATATCACGGACGGCACTATCACAAGAGCCTTATGAGTGGACGGTTTATCCATAGAGAGGAGTAAGAAGAAGAGAAAGAGAAGAACCCGGCATGCAAAAAAGATAAGACTTATATCCCTAAACACATGAATATTTTACTTCATTTTTACACATTAGGTAGAATATCAGCTCTTTTTTCTGCGTAGACAAAACCTTAGCCTATTAGTTCCGTGCAGTGTTTAACATCTCACTGTGTCCTGTCCAAAAATGCTCTCTGGGACTTGATATTCAGAGAACTCCAAGTTTGATTTTGTCTTTATAAAGAACCATGAGTCCCTTAAGAGCCAGAGGCGAGAGAGTTATTAGGCCATTCAATATTAGCACGGCAACCTAACCGTATAAGAAGCTTTTCGTATCTAACTTGTAAGCATATTACGAACTCACACACAAATTCTAAGGTGTTAGGTATTAGGTATTAGGCAGTAGGCAGTATTCTTGAACGCAGTATTATAGTATAATACAAAACATAT
>JANWYC010000062.1 GCA_025057245.1 Aquificaceae bacterium
ATTATACGCTCAAGCAAAGCTTCTGGCTTTTGTGTAGGGTAGCCGAGACGCTCTTTTGCTTGAGAGTTTATAGGTGGTATGTGCCACCAATCTTCTGGGATTTTACCCTCAGGGTGTGGTGAGTAGGATTTCGCACTCTCTCCATGCTTTCCCCACGCCCACTTACTCTTTCTCTTTGATGGGTCAAGGCGGTAAGGAATTCTCACCGCATCGCCGTAGAATTTGTATTCGTCTGACTTTGAGTAAAAAAGTATGATGTCGTGCTTTTTTGCAAAGTATTTGCTACTCTTACCACCGCCAGTATAACACCACACGATTTCGTTTCTAAAATTCTTATGTCCGAACACCGCATCCATAAGCACTTTTAAATAGTGGCTTGCGGTAGGGTCGCAGTGCAAGTATATACTTCCAGTAGGCTTTAGAACCCTCTTTAGCTCCAAAAGCCTTATGCACATCATCGTCAAGTAAGTCAGCATGTCGTTGCGCCTGAGAAACTCCCTAAAGGCACGCATTATGTCCACCACCTGAGATGGTGCGGTCTCCATAATTTCCTGATAAGCCCTTTCTGTCTCCTCCGTCCAGTGCCAAGTGTCTTCAAAAGCCACTATCTGAGCCTGAGAAGGTTCTCCAGTCGGTTCTTTAAAAAGCACGTTGTAATCCGCCTTTGAATTAAAAGGTGGGTCAAGGTATATAAGGTCTACAGATTCATCGTCAATGTATTTTCTCAAAACCTCAAGATTATCCCCGTAGTAGAGTAAGTTTTCCATTGAAGAATATTTTACACAGATGTCAAACCCGTAAAAGCCTACGGTCAACAAACTAATAAAACACTTCATAATTTAATGGCTAATGTTTTGTCCAAAAACGTTTTCTAATGCTTGATATTCAGGCATTCCAAAATTTGAGATTGTATCTATAGGAAGTCATAAAACTCTTGTAAGTCAAAGACAAGAAACCTCTCAGACGGTTAGATATTGAATAAGGCGACTATCAACAAATGTTACTCGCATAATTTGAAGTAGTTGGCGTTCAACGTTGCAAAGTGTGAAAAGCTAAGCCCAAGCTCCTAAGTGGTTGAGCGTAAGGCATCTGAGAGTATATGCGGTGTTAATCCCTATTCCTTGCAAACATTCTCAAACACCAGTTGATATCTTGGCAGTTGTTATAAGATAATAATAAGCCCATGGTGGACCCTGTTACTCTCGAAAAGTGGGACAAGGAATACTTCTGGCATCCGTTTACTCAGATGAAAGTTTACAGAGAGGAGGAGAACCTGATATTTGAAAGAGGCGAGGGTGTTTACATCTACGATGTAAAGGGAAGAAAGTTTATAGATGCCATATCTTCCCTTTGGTGTAACGTTCACGGACACAACCATCCAGAGCTTAACAGAGCCTTGATTCAGCAACTTGAAAAGGTAGCTCACACTACTACCTTAGGGAGCTCCAACGTGCCAGCAATACTCTTAGCAAAAAAGCTGGTGGAAATATCCCCTAAAGGTCTTCAGAAGGTTTTTTACTCAGAGGACGGCGCAGAGGCTATGGAAATAGCCTTAAAACTTGCCTATCAATACTGGAAGAACAAAGGAGAGAATAGGAAAGTGTTCGTAACCCTTTCGGAAGCCTACCACGGAGACACTTTGGGTGCGGTTAGCGTAGGCGGTATAAACTTGTTTCACGGCACTTACAAAGACCTTCTGTTTGAGACCATAAAGCTACCTTCTCCTTATCTTTTCTGTAAAGAGAAGTATGGCAAGCCCTGTGATGAGTGCAAAGAAGAGCTACTTTTCATGCTCGAGAGTGTCCTTCAGAGTAGAGAAGATGTAGTGGCGGTGAGCCTTGAGGCTGGCATACAAGCAGCCGCAGGCATGCTACCCTTTCCCAAAGGGTTTTTAAAGGGTGTGAGAGAGCTCACAGAAAAATACAACACGCTGATGATAGTGGACGAGGTGGCTACTGGGTTTGGAAGGACTGGCACCATGTTTTACTGCGAACAAGAAGGTGTGAGCCCAGATTTCATGTGTCTTGGTAAAGGCATTACCGGTGGCTACCTTCCACTTGCGGCTACTCTTACCACTGACCGGGTGTTTGATGCATTTCTCGGAGAATTTGGAGAGTTAAAGCACTTCTACCATGGACATACATACACTGGCAACAACCTTGCCTGCGCAGTAGCCCTTGCTAACTTAGAGGTATTTGAAAAGGAGAAAACCTTACAAAACCTTCAACCTAAAATAAAACATCTCACCCAAAGGCTTGAAGAGTTCTGGGAGCTACCAAAGGTAGGAGATGTTAGACAGCTCGGTTTTATGGCGGGCATTGAGCTTGTAAAGGATAGGGAGAAGGGAGAGAAGTTTCCTTACGGTGAAAGAACAGGTTTTAAAGTGGCTTACAAGTGCAGAGAAAAGGGCGTTTTTCTCAGACCGTTAGGTGATGTAATGGTGCTTATGATGCCACTTGTAATAAGCATAAAAGACATGGACCGTGTGCTGGATGCTTTAAAGTTTTCCATATCTCAGCTCTAAGGTTCACAGAGCTTAATCAATCTTATAGCCTTCCCCTGCTCGGTCTTGAGGTTGTCTTCCGCTTTAGCCCTTAAAATATACCCAAGAGCTATAGGTCTCAGGGAACTCACAGAAGTTATAACACCAACATCTTTACCATCCGCTTTAATCTTCTCTCCTTCAGAAAGCCCATCACCTTCAAAAAGGGCAAGAGAACGTGGAAGCCTGCCTCTGTAGTGAACTCTTGCTATGGCTTCTTGACCTACATAACAACCTTTATTAAGGTTTATAGCATACCTTAGAACGCAAGACTCTAAAGGAGAAAAACCTTCCCTTAGCTCTTTCCCCAGCTTAGGCACAAGCCTTTCTATACGAAGGTCTTCAAAAACCTCTTCAGAAATCTCGTCTTCCTTCTGCACTGACACTCCCGCACCTATTATATCGTAGCCTTCATCTTTCAACCGCACAGAGTTGCGAGCTACGATGCTACCATCCTTACTAAAAACCTCGCCTTCTTTTAGTTCTACTCCAAATTGAGACTTTATAAACTCTCCCGCTCCCTCTCCAAACAGGAAAACATGGTCATACCCTAACACCTCAAAGCAAACTTTCAAGGAAAGCTTTATCTTGTTAAACTCTTCCACAACATGTTTTCCATCAAGGGATGTATCCAGAATGTATTCGTCTCCCAGCTTGTACACAAAAAAATCACCAACAGGAAAGCCGTTCTGCTTTAACCAGAGGCTGTAGACTACTGTGTGGTCCTTCATGTTTTTTATGTCATTGGTAAAAAGGCTATGTAGGAAGGCGGTATGTTCCTCCGTAATACCCTTTGATAGTAGCTTACCAGTTTTGCCATAGACCTTTATCTTTGACCTTTCTAATTTTATCCACTTCATGGTATATAGAATTATAGTTCTACGACATGCCTTGTGTGAGAAATTGCCTCACTTGTTTACGCTCGCACTGTGTTTTTAAACTTGCCTTAAATCTAATCCGCAGTGAGTAGCTTTGTTGAAGACGACAGTCGCTAAAAAGCCTAATATTCAAACATGTGAGAGCTTGTCGTAATAACGTAGGAAGCCATAGTCTTATTAGACAAACATGCAAGCTTCTGGAGACGTCATACATGTGATGAACGCAGTGATTATCTCTAATACACTCATTAAATCGCTCGCTGAAGCATGCTTAACCTTCAAAGATGTCAGCGAGCCTTTTATTAAGTTAGCTATCTAACAAAAATATTGCCTTGAATATCAACAATCTTTCGTATTTTCCCATCTTTTAAGTAGAAAAGTGCTTCCCCCTTCTCTGAAGCTTTAAGCGTTTTTTTAAGATCTTCATCTTGTATGCTCTCATCCACCTTAAGATTGTATTTGACCCTGTATGCCTTAAGATTTTTCTTATCTTTTGTGAGAAAATCATCATACTCTACAGAGGTAAGGACAAGATTAGGGAAAATAAGCTTAGTTACATCTGGAGGAAAGTCATTAAGCAGGTGTTCCATAAGCTGTTTAGCCTCCGAGTCTGTTAAACCTATAACCTTGTTATACTCGCCCTTGTTAAGGTGAGCGAAGAACTCCTGTATGACAACTTTATCATCTTTCTCCTTTCTTACATCACAAGAAACCAAACCCACGAGTAAGTAAACAAAAACCAGGGGGAACAACCCCCCTCCTCTGAGAAGTTTTAAAGCCATTGCGAATCCCACGTATTATTTGGTTAGCTTCTCTACCTTTCTAAGCAATCCCACGTTCACTCTGGTTTTAACTGCGTGTCTAACAAGCACGTTCTGAGCTTTTTCTTCGGGTATTATGCATATAGACCTATCTGTGGCGAGATTGTTTTCCACCACGGTGCATTCAGATACCACATATTCCCTAAGTATATCACCGCCCTTTACGGGGTCTCTTTCTACTTTGAACTCTATGATATCCACCTTCTCACCAGCTTTCAGACCATCGCCACTTCCAAGAGTTATAAAGGCTATCCTCTTCTTAGCTTCTTTATTGTGTGTCATCGTCTTGTAAACATATCCGTAAGTAGGGAACAGTGCCAGAAAGTCTTCCCTCATGTCATCCGCCGCACTGGCTACCGCACGGCTAAGCAAACCACATACATCCTGCACTCTACAATCACCAGAGAACCTTACTTCTCTGTTGTTTGTTTTTGTGGCCTTAGGAGTCATAGCTTTAAGCACTGTGCCGGCAGGAAAGGTTAGAACCCTTACTGTAAGGGATGCGGTTCCGGTCTCTGTGCAGGTAGGAGGTGTTACTATCGATCTGCCTTGCCTATCTGTATACTGTCTTGCTTCTGTAAAGTTGGCACTGGTGTTAACCGATGCTATTGAACCTACAATAACATAGTCTATACCGCTTCCAAGCCTTGAAAGTTGGGCTATGTCAATATCCCCACCAATACCCACCGAGAACTTAGCTTCTTGCATAAGTGCGTTGAGCTGTCCTCTTTCTAAAACCTCGGTAGTGCCTACTTTTACAAGGGTGTTGATTGTGTTTTCTTGGGCGCTTGCGTCAAGATTACACCTTTTAGCAACATCCTGAGCGGTGCCGAAGGGCAGAACTGCTACTCTTGGTTTCTTCTTGTTGACCACGTAATCTGGGAGCTTGTGTTGAGCGGTTTTTGAATCCAGCTCCTTCTCTCCGTATTCAGAGAGATTAACTTTGGGGGCGCAGGCAAACAACGCAGAGCATGATAGTAGTAGAGCTAAGTTAAGTCTTCCTCTCCTCATTCTATCCACCTCCTCTAGATTATTAGCTATTTTAGCACAAAAGCTACCTTGGCAGAGTTGAGAAAACCACTTTTCTGGTTTGCGGAGAATACTCTTATGGCATCTTCGTCAGAAAGCACTAAGTCCGTCAAACTAAGAGTTCCAGTAGCCTTAACCACCAGTGGATTTTTAACACCTCTTTTTGCCAGAACGTCCCTTGCCTTTTCCACGCTGTCTGTATATTCTCCACAACCAAACTCGTTAAGCACTTGCATACTTATCTTTGAAGGGTCGTATACCGCTTCTCCCTTTGTGTTAAAGATTCTGTTCATGAGGGCTGGTCTAAAATTTAAGCCAGTTGCATCAACTATCAGACCATCAAAGTTTTCGGCCACTGGCACAGGTCTGGCTTTCATCTGTGGAACTTCTTTTACGGTTTGGTTTTTTATGCTCTGATTTCCCAGAAACTGTTGATACATAAGACTTGCAAAACCTTGAGGACCATCCATTCCAACCTTTACCAGCACAACAGCCACCTCGTCCTTCTCATCCCAGTGTTTATAAACAACCTGAGCACCTCTAACGAAGCCAGCAACAGCCGCTCTAACCACATCGTATTGGAGAGCCATATCCTTCACTACAGTATCTCCCACTACTGCAACACCATCAAGCATCTCCGCAAGAGCTCTGTATGCCTGAACGGTTGCGGCTCTCTCCGCAGTAAGTCTTTTCTGGCTTGGTGTCCTTGCAGTAGGCGAAGGCAAACCCTCTCCCATGACTAAGATGTAGCCGTTCATGAAGGCTTCTTTTGGGTTGTCGGTTATATCCAGCCTGTTCTGCTGTAGAAAAGTCTCCACTGCCGCAAAGGTGACTGCCATCTTCTGTATGTTTGCTGGAACTTGTTCCTGCTGCCCTACTACAGGTGGAGCTATAAAAACAGAACTTAAAGCAACACCCAGTGATATAGCTACCTTTCTCACGGCTTACCTCCTCAGTTTATGTTCATCCTTTGCTTAAGCACTCTAATAGCTAATATAGCCTCCGCACCATCCACAGGCTTTCCGGGGTTAAACTCCCCAGAAAGCTCAGGC
>JANWYC010000063.1 GCA_025057245.1 Aquificaceae bacterium
ATAAAAGGTTGTATGGTGGTCTTCTCCGATGGAGAGCCAACAAAGGGTATAAGGGGTCAGGAACTAAAGTCTTTGATACAACGCATAAAGGCTATGATTCCCACTATAGGCATTGGTGTGGGTAAGGAGAAGAACTACATAGACTATTACTTTGACAAAACTGGGATTAAGATAAAGGACGTCTCAGACCTTACCCTGTCCTTCACAAGGATAATAGAAAATCAGGCAAGGAGGCTTCTATCCTTTCAATAGTAAACTTAAAGCCTTCTTCTGGTTTTTCCACCGCAAATACATAATCCGTCAGTTTTTGGTGCTTCGTAGCTTCTTGTAGAAACTCCAACCCTTCCCGTTCCTGACCCAAAGCTATGCTTAAAAGACCGAGCAGAAGATACTTTTCCATACAGTCTCTTGAGACCATCAACCATTTTGTGGCTTCTAAATACTTAAACTCCATCACATATCTCATGGCTTTGTAAATTGAGTCAGAATGTTTGAAAAAGTCCTCTTTGCTAAGCTTTTTACCTTCTTTGCTGTATATCCTTACTCTAAACTTTACCCTCATAAAAGTTTAATCTATAGTATAGTTCAGGTGAGGAATAACTTCACTTTGACGTCTTGCAAGCATTGAACTTAGCGGTTTTTGAGTGCTGTGTGTAATGCGTGATTGTCTAATTAATCCCTCGTTTTGACTTATCTGGGCTTTAACACTTCTTGTGGAGTGATGGTGAATTCTGGAGCGAGTGAATACATGGTATTTTTAAAACAGTTGGACACGGCGGTTTTCAACAGAAGATTTTTGTGATTTTTTACTCAATTATAGTATAAAACAGAACTTCATGCAGAAGGCTCAATGAGGTTTCCAAAACTCTCGCAAGAGGACCTATATGAACCCAAACAACTTACAGCACTCTAATACACCTCTCTAAAAACCTGTCTTAGGCTATCCACATGCTTCCCAAATCTCACATAGCTCTCTTAACTACATGCAATACCAACTTCTGTCTTCCTTAATGCATTTAACCTTTTTTGCAATACGTTATGTTTTATACTATAATAACCGCCGAGCCATCGTTCAGTCTAATATCTAATATTCTAATAAGCTTTTAGTCTCTGACTCGTAAGGCTTTTAAGAAAAGAACTATTACAAAGTTAGACTAAAATTCTAAAGTGTTGAATATCAAGCGTCAGATAGTGTTTTGGGCGTAGCACAACGCCTTAAAACTGAAACATAATACTTACTGCAAATACTTGGTTCTTGCATATATTTAAAATTGCGAGCATTAACTGATTAACTGGAGGTAGCCATGAATAGAAGAGGTTTTCTAAGTCTTGTTTCAGTATTTGCTTCCCTTCCTTTAATCAACAAAGTGGCTTATGCCAGCCCTAAAAAGATGGAAATGTCAGATATAAAGAAGGAAGCGGAGTTAGGCGTTGTATATCATTGCGACTTCCCTCAAGAGGATAGGCTCAGAGCTATGCTGAGGAACATAGGTAACCACCTTTCTGTCTATGACTTCAATCCTACAAGAATAAAGATAGTGGTAGTGGCGCATGGGTCGGGCGTGAAGTTTTTCATGAAAGACCTTTCAGGAAGCCCTTGGGAAAAAGAAAATCTGAGGATACAGGAACTCTACGAAGAGGAGAAATCTTTATCCACCTACGGCGTGGAATACTACATATGTAACATAACACTTCAAAGATTAAAGCTTGACCAAAGCAAGCTTCATGAATTTACAAGGATAGTCCCCTCTGGTGTAGGTGTTATTGGACATCTACAAGTGGTGGAAAAGTTTGCTTACATAAAGGTTCAGTAGAGCTTTAGGAACAATAGTTTTATTATTATATAAAAGTTTCTGCGTCCTTGAATATTCTCTGGTATGTAGTCTTGATATCACTTGCGTTCTCAAGCAGAGTTAGCCGTGAGTTAAAACAGCCGGTTAAAGGATAGCGTTTAAAATCCCGCTTCGTCCAGAAATACTATTTGAAGCTTGATATTCAAGTATTTCAAAACTTGAGCCTGTCTTTATAAAGAGTCATGAGACTCTTGTAAGCTAAAGCAGAGATGCTTATTAGACAATTGGGTATTTGGGTATTAGACAAAGCGTAAACATCTCAGAATTTAAGGCTAACTCTTTAAGGACTACCCAAAATCCTTGTTGGTCAGAAGCTGAAGATTTGTTAGACAATCAGACATTAGACAAGAATTTTTAAAACAGCAAGTCGTCACATAGCTTCAGTGGGACCAAGACTTTTAGCCAGCTTTGAATTTAAAAAAGCATGCTTTGATACCGCAGTTCCGTACTTGTAAAAGAAAACTTACAATACTACACTTTTGATAAAATACAGAACCATGGAGAAAAAATACGGAGAGGTAGCCATAGAACAGGCTCAGCTTGAGCCTTGGGAGAACCCAAACCCTGAAAGGGACTATTTAATTGAAATTACCTTTCCTGAGTTTTCTTGTCTTTGTCCTCGCTCAGGATATCCAGATTACGCCACAATAAGGATAAGATACATACCAGACAAATACATAGTGGAGCTCCGCTCTCTTAAACTATGGCTGAACAAGTTTAGGGACAAATACATATCTCACGAACAGGCTACAAACAAAATATACAAAGCCCTTGAAGAACTTCTCAAACCAAGGTTCTTGGAGGTAACAGGCGACTTCAATCCCAGAGGTAACGTGCATACAATCATAAAGGTTAGGAGCGACGGGAAGTATGTATAACCTCTTTTAGTTTCTTTAATGCCCTGTAGCCTTCTTTTATCTCATCTGGGTAGATACGATAGGGCGAATATTTGTGTCGTTGGTATATTGATAGGATAAACTTCACCAGTTTGTAATATTCCCTTCCCCTACAAGCGGAGAGTATCTCCTCTGGCAAGGCATCTTTTTCAATCAGTTTTTCTCTTGATAACAACTCCCTCGTGCTGAGGTATAGGTTTTCTGGAGTTTTTCTTAGCCTAAGTAAGAAATTGATAAGCACATAAAGCGTTAAAGCTGAGGCAAACAAGAGCAGAATCTGGAGAACTCTTAACTTTATATTTTCTACTTTTACCTCCTTTTTGAAGCTTTCACCCAGCTGTCTGAACAGTTTTATCTGCTTCTCTGATGAGTATCCAACCACGTTGGAATACCAGAAGTTTACCATTGCATCCCTAATAAGAGCAAAGAGAGATATGTTTTGAACCGCTGGTGCAACGTAAGGAGGTGTGGTGTCTACTCTTATCCAAAATCCGTCTACATAGGCTTCCACCCAAACGTGAGCCATGGCATTGGTCACAATATGATAACCACCGTAGGGATTCCACACCGCACCCTTATAGCCGCCAACCAACCTTGCAGGCACACCCATAAGCCTTAGCAGAAGAGCGGTTGCACTTGCGTAGTATTCACAGTTTCCCTTCTTTGAGACGAAGATAAAGTAATCCAAAGGGTCGCCCTCGTATTTTTCCAGTTTAAGACTGTATTGGTAGCCTTTTGAGAAGTGTTGTATAACTCTGTCTAACTTCTCAAGATTGCTGTTTGCTCCTCGGGAGAGCTCTTCCGCCATCTTTCTTAGGTTTGGGCTTATGTCCTGAGGCACTTGAAGGTATGGCTCTGGTCTATCCAAAAGCAACATACTCTGAGAGGAGCTGACCGTAACCCTTATGGTTCTGTTTATCTCCCTTTGAAGTCTTAGCACGTTACCCGTAGTCATGTAGTAGTTTGCGTTCATACCTTCTATGTTTATAAGGCTGTAGGGATAGTCCAGCGCAGGTATGATGTTGTCATAGGTTGGTTCAATCATCAAGGTGTAGGTTATACTACCCACGCCCTTTGGTACGTAGTAAACATCTTCCTTTACCTTTAACCATGTTTGCCTCCAGTAAGAGCCGAAGACTATCATCCGCCAGTAAGGCTCTCTCATGTTCTGAGGAAGTCCGTAAACCCTGAAGACAACGCTATTGTCCTCCTGTATCTCGCCCACCTTGCCAAGACTTACGCTATCTGTAAAACCAGTTTTGAGACCACCCCTTGAGAGAAAGTCAAGAATTGGCGTTTGAGTTCTGGGAAGAAAGAAGAAAAAGAGCGGCATGGCAAAGGCTACCAGCAAGAACAGGGCAGACCCAGAGAGAGCGTAAGACTTTATCTGAGACCACTTTAGGTCTACTTCATCCACCTTTCTGTAAGCGTTTAGAAAAACCAAGGAGCAAACTCCCATAAAACTATGCAGTAAGAAAACCAGAAGGAAGGTAGGTTTAAGATTGTATATAGTAGACAAAGATACCGCAAAAAGGCTAAGAAGGAGCATTTGATATAGGTCTCTTGGTTTTTTCTGTTCAATACTCTTCACGGAAATCAACAAAAGAAGCACATGGGACAATGGGCTAATAAGGTCCTCAAGACTTAGGAAGGAGAGAAAGTAAAGACTGAAAGTCACCGCAAATATGTTTAGAAAAGGCCTTCTAACAGGATAAAAATTCCTGTAGTCCATGTAAATACCTAAAAGAAAAAGGAAAAGAAAGGTGAAAAAGTAGTAAACTTGGGCGACATTCAAAAGGGAGAGAATTCCTATAAAGGATGTGAGATATACCAGTATATAAGTTATAGACTTCGTGTTGTTAAGATATGCGCCTAACATAATCTCTCACTTCGTCTTTTATCTTTGGATGGGCATAAGCTCTGTAAAACTCAATATCCTTTAGGGAAGAGACCAATCCAGACACTTCCATAAGACTAAGTAGCTTGTAGCCATCCCAAAGAAGTATGTCTTCGTCAAGCACTTTCTTATTAACGTGGTCAAACCTAAAGAGTTCCTTATCGTATCGTTCCAAAATTCTATCCTTTAAAAACTCAAAAACCTCCTTAGAGCTGGTGGAAAACACTAGCCTATAGTGTTCTCTACCCAAAACCCTTCTCACAATTTCTGAGTTATACCTATCTAACATTAAGGAAAGGATGTGAGCATCCGTCTTTCTGTGGAAGTTCTCCCGAGATAGAAGCCCCTCTTCCATAAAGGATTGCATCACTTCCTCTAAGTGTATGTTTAGTATGCGCACCACCTTGTGAAAGTAAACCTGAGCATACATGAAGTATCTACCCAGTATAAAGCTTTCAAGGGACCTTACTGCGCTAACATGAACGCATTTTTTGCCGTCCACCAGCAGTATATTTTCAAGTAGCCTGCTGTAGTCAAAAAAGCCGTAAGAAGTCCCACAAAAATAGGCATCCCTCCTTAGATAGTCCATCCTGTCCGCCCCAAACTCTCCCGTGATGACCTTTGGAAAACTTCCTCCTTTCCTAAAAGCCATCTGAAGAATAAGTTCTATGTCTTCGTGAGTATAGCCACAGTCTAAAAGTATGTCCGCTATACCCTCTTCAAAAACAACCTTTTCACCGATGGATTCGTGGTTTCTGTTTCCCAGAAGAACTTCGGTAGTATGAGAAAAAGGCGTATGCCCTATATCGTGCAATAGCCCGGCAAGTCTTACTAATCTATGTAGCTTCTCGTCCTTTAGTCCTAAATTGTTAAAGATTCTACTGGCAAGTTCCATAGTGCCTAGGGAATGCTCAAACCTACTATGCTGTGCGGATGGAAAGACCATGTAGGCTATACCCAACTGGTTGATAAACCTGAGCCTTTGAAAGGGTTGACTGTTAATTACTTTTACTTCGCATGGACTTGCTTTTATCAGTTGATGTATAGGGTCCGAGAATTCTTTATACATAAGGCTCCCTCAAGAGCGTAAAGCCTGTTTTTGTCTTCTCTGTTAAAAAGACCTCTTAGAAAACCTTTAAACTTCAGGAAAAGCCTACTTAACAAGCCCTCACCTTTTCTCTTGTAGTTCACAAACTCCAGTTTTATAGTTTCTATACCTTTACCTCTCTCCACCCTTCCCAAAGCCACTTCCACATCTCTTCTAAGTTTAAGTATGTTAACTCCGTAGTAAACACCGCTCAGATTCTGGAGCTCTGAGAGCACGGCTTTTAGCTTCTGATGAGCCTTTGTAGATGGTTCAAGGTAAACCTCAGACAACCAACCCAGAGCCCTAAAGTAGGATGATTCAGGTTGGTATCTTTCTACGCAAACTTCACAGTAGCCCTTTAACTCTTCATACAGACCATCGTTAAAAAGAAGGGCGGATACGAACACCGCATCTTGGGCGGTCATGTGCTTTCTGTATGTTCCTGTCCTGCTTAAGATGTTCCATAGCTTAAGTGCCTTGTAGCTTATACTATCAAACAGATAAACGTAATCCTTTCTAAGGCTAACCATGTATATACCGCCTTCATCCACCTTGTATATGTCTTT
>JANWYC010000064.1 GCA_025057245.1 Aquificaceae bacterium
GGGCATCAAATATTTCTGGTTAAATGAGTATTTCTCCTCTTCTTACCAGTTCTTGGTTATAGTTTTTCCAATCTCTTTTCATGGGGTAATGTTGTCTCACAAACTTAATATTAGACACAGCATAGTCAAGCATTTCAGAGCTTGAACCAGTTTTTATAAAGAGTCACAAAACTCTTGTAAGCTAAAGCGAGAGTGCTTATTAGACGGTTTATTACTGTACAAAGAAGCCAGATTGCAGGCAATTTCTGAGCAGACGTATACTATAATTTTTAAGCGTGAGGGTCCTTCTGGTTGAAGATGACAAGCTTCTGGGGGAGTCTCTGAGAGAATACCTGCGTTCTGAGGGTTTTTTTGTAGATTGGTTGGAAGACAGCAGAGAGTTTTTTGACCTTCTTGAGGTATCAAAGTATGATGTGATAATCCTTGACCTTATGATGCCTCATGTAAGCGGAGATGAACTTCTAAAGGGGTTAAGAGAGAAAGGGAACAACACCCCCGTTCTCATACTTACCGCAAAAGGAAGTATGGAAGATAAGGAGCAGTGTTTTAACTTGGGTGCGGATGACTACCTTACAAAACCCTTTGAGCTTAGAGAGCTCACCTTAAGACTAAAAGCACTTCACAGAAGAGTTGTCAGGGAAGAGAACATAAAGATAGGTAATGTGGAGGTAGACCTAAAAAACTCCAAGGTATACGTCGGAGGTAAGGATATAAAATTAAGCAGGAAGGAATGGCTAATTTTAAAGTATTTGGTGGAGAATAGGGGCAGGTTCGTATCCACGGAGGAGCTCCTTAACTACGTATGGGGGGATGAGCCTGTTGGGGATGAAGTGGTTCGCGCTCACATAAAGAACTTAAGAAAGTTTTTGCCAGAGGATTTTATACAATCTAAAAGGGGATGGGGTTATAAAGTTGAAAGCTGAAAAGTTCTGGCTCTACTTTTCCCTTTACTTTCTCATAACCGTAGGCTTTAGCGTGGTGAACCTTGTAGTATTTCTTGAAACGAAGAAGTTGGAGGAGGAATACCTTAAGGCGCTTGCATACCAGCACTTTAAGCAACATCTACTTGACCCTAATTACAAAGGTGATGGAAAGTTTATAATAGAACCCTCTTCGGAGTTAGGCTACATAGTGTTTTCCTTTGAAGAGCCTGGCAATCCAATTAAAAGGGTGAGGGTAGCTATAAAGGAAGAGGACTTTCAGGAAGGGGGGAAATCCTTAATAAAGAAGCTCTTTTTCATTGAGGTTGTTCTCATATTCACTTTGGTTTTTCTCTATCAAGCAGTTGTGGAAAGTTATATTAGAAGGCTAAAGGATAAAGAGGATTGGATAAAAAGGCTTATGCTGTTCCTGACTCACAGGCTTGGAAACTTTTTAGCCGCGCAAAAGGTCCTTTTTGCACTCCTTGAAAAGAGCTATCCTAGGGATGAAAACCTAAAAAGGATGGGGAAGAGCTTAAAAAGGGCGCAGAGAGATTTCAACATAATAACAATCCTTGTAAAAGAAGATAAACCACCAAAACCAGAGAATGTAAACCTCAAAGATTCTGTGCTTGATGCTTTGAAGTATTTTGAGGAAGAGCTTAGCAAGAAACAAACTTTTCTGAGCCTTAAGGATATGTGGGTGCGCATGGATAGAATGGAGCTGGAAGATGTTCTCTATAACCTTGTGGGTAATGCGGTTAAACACTCAAAGAGCTTGGTGCACATCAAGCTCTGTCCTAAGAAAAACCTTCTGGTCATAAGCAACGACATCAGTAGAGTGGGGAGCCAAGGTATGGGTATGGGTGTGGAGTTGACGAGAATGGTTTTAGACAGATACGGGCATTCTATGACTGTGAGATTGAAAAGACGCTACACGCTCTTTTTAAACTTCAAAGGGCGGGGGTAAACTCTACCCTTACCTGCTGTCCCGTTTCCATATCCTTTAAGGTGTAAAAACCGCCTTCCTTTTCCTCTTCTCCTATCAAAACCGCATACCTACAACCCAGCTTGTTGGCAAGCTCAAGCTGTTTTTTCAAACCAGCCCTTTTGTACGAAAGCTCCACCCTTTTACCCTCCGAGCGTAGAGCCTTTACCACCAGAAGTGCATAGTCTACAACATCTCCGAAGGGAATAACCATATACAGAGGCTCTTCTGGCTGTATTTCCTTTAAGAGCATGTAGAGCCTTTCCACGCCAGCGGCAAAACCTATTGCAGGCGTAGGCGGACCGCCCAACTCCTCCACCAAATAGTCATACCGTCCACCCGCTATAAGAGTTATACCCAGCTCCGTAGACACTGCTTCAAAAACGGTTTTTGTGTAGTAGTCCAAACCCCTTACCAGATGCGGATTTTCTTGGAAGGGAACTGAGAGTGCGGTAAGATACTCTTTCAATTTTGAGTAGTGCTCCCGGCACTCGTTGCATAAAAAGTCCACCATCTTCGGCGCATCTCTGACCGCCTCCTTACAAGTAGGCACTTTGCAGTCAAGCACTCTTAGGGGATTTCTGTCCTTTCTATCCAGACACACTTCACACAGCTGACCTTCTACTTTGTTTAAGTGCTGTTTTAGAGCTTCTCTGTAGTCTGGTCTGCAAACCTTACAGCCTATGGAGTTTATTTCTATAACCGCTTTTAGGTTCAGCTCTGAGAGAATTTCGTGAACTAAGTGAATAACCTCCGCATCCACTACGGGCTCTATTGAACCGAAGACCTCTGCACCTATTTGATGAAACTGTCTGTATCTACCAGCTTGGGGGCGTTCGTGTCTGAACATAGGACCTTCGTAAAAGAGCTTCGCATAAGGCTTTATTGCGTATAACCTATTCTGCACGTAGGCTCTGACCGCACCAGCAGTGCCTTCTGGTCTAAGAGCAAGCCATCTACCTTTTTTGTCCTGAAAGGCAAACATCTCCTTTTGCACTATGTCTGTAGCCTCACCTATGCTTCTCTGGAAAACCTCAAGAAACTCCACAACCGGAAGCACTATTTCCTCAAAGTTATAAAGGGCTAACTTTCTCTTTATGAGGTCACACACTGCCCTGAATTTTTTTGCCTCTTCCCCTATAAGGTCATGAAAGCCTCTTACGCTCTGAAATTCTGGCATATGTGTATATAGTATACAACATAGAGCTTGAATTGGAGAACCATAAAAACCTTTAGTTAAAACATCTTGATGGTGCTTTTGTCAGCTTAGGATAGAGAGTGCAAAGTGTAGCGTCTAACATCTAATCGTCTAATAAACTCCTTGTCTTTAGCTCGCAAGGGTTTTATGGTTCTCTGTAGAATTGCATATCCCACTGACTCAATATGCTATAACCTCCACCGCATCCCTTATGTGTTTTACTGGCACTATTTCCATACCATCCACCGGCACGTAAGCACCTTTTGGAACTATAGCCTTTTTAAAACCAAACCTCAAGCCCTCTTTCAGCCGTTCCTGAGGAAAGTGAACAGACCTAACTTCTCCAGACAGACCCAGTTCACCAAAGATTATGTAGTCCCCCACTGGCTTTTCCTTCACAGAACTTACAACTGCAAGAGCTACCGCAAGGTCTATCGCTGGCTCTTCCACCCTCACGCCACCGACTATGTTTACAAACACATCCCTGTCTCTGGTAAAGACCTTAGCCTCCTTTTCAAGCACTGCCAGTATAAGAGAAAGACGGTTTGAGTCAAAGCCTTGCGTTCTTCTTTGAGGAGTGGTATACAGGGCATGTATAGTAAGAGCTTGCACCTCAAGAAGCACGGGCTTGCTACCCTCCGTATGTGGAAAGACTATACTGCCAGGCGCGTTAGACCTTTCTTGTAGGAAAAAGGCGGAGGGGTCCGCCACCTCTTCAAGCCCCATATCGGACATCTTAAAAAAGGCGAGCTCTCCCCCAGCCCCAAATCGGTTTTTCATCACTTTAAGAACTCTGTAGAAGTTAAACCTTTCCCCCTCAAAGTAGAGCACCGTATCCACTATATGCTCAAGCACCTTTGGACCTGCCACCACGCCTTCTTTGTTTACCTGACCCACGAGAAACAGGGGTATACTCAAGCTCTTGCAAACTTCTGAGAGTTTGAAGGCACATTCTCTGACCTGTGAAACCGAACCCGGCGAGGATTCCAGTCCAGAGCTATACAAGGTTTGTATGGAGTCTATTACCACTAAAGCTGGTCTTTCCCTTTCTATAGTTTCAAGGATTGTCTCAAGGTTCGTCTCAGGAAAAGCCAGAAGCTTGTAGGAGGATATACCTAATCTCCTAGCCCTGACCGCAACCTGCGAAGGAGACTCCTCGCCACACACATAAAGCACGTCTCCATGTAGACGAGCAAACTTTTCTGAAACCTGAAGGAGTAGGGTAGACTTTCCTATACCTGGCTCACCGGCAATAAGAACCACCTGACCACTAACAAGACCGCCACCTATGGTCCTATCAAGGTTTACAAGACCAGTGCTTAGTCTATTAGAGTCTTCCGTCTCCCAGCTTAGCACTGGTTTAAGCTCTTTTTTGACTGCGGTATTTAGGTTTGTTTTTAGAACTTCCTTCTCTTCTACGATAGAATTCCACGCACCACAAGAAGGGCATTTACCTAACCATCTTGGACTGGAAAAACCACATTCCTGACATACAAAGGAAGTTTTTTCCTTTTTTACCATACTATTCTGTCTCTACCTTCGTTCTTTGCTCTGTATAGCCTGTTATCCGCAACAGTCAGAAGTTTATCCATGTCTTCGCCATCCTCTGGCGCAGTAGCTATGCCAAAGCTGGCTGTTAGGAAAATAGGCTCCGCCTTGTCTGTATATATGACCTTCTCCTTTAACTTATCTCTTATCCTGTTGGATATGCTAATTGCTTCTTCTTTGGAAGCTTGAGGCAGTATTATTATGAATTCCTCACCACCCCACCTTCCCACAATATCCATACTTCTTACATTATTTCTTAAGATATCCGAGAAAACTTTAAGACACATATCCCCAGTATTGTGCCCATATGTATCGTTTATGTTCTTAAAATGGTCTATGTCCATAAGCACAAGGCTCAGAGGGTGACCATTCCTCTTCATCCTTTCTATTTCCTTTTGGAAGAACTCAACAACAAACCTTCTATTGTAGAGATTTGTCAACGGGTCTCTTATGGAAAGCTCCCTGTTTATTTCTATGAGTCTCAGGTTGGAGAGGAAGGGAGAGAAAGTGTGCACTATGTTTTCTATAAAATCCAACCTATCACGGTCGAAATAGCCCTCCTTGTGAGATATCATGTTGAGCAGGGCTATGGTTCTACCTCCAGATACTACGGACATGCAAAGATAAGAACCGTATTCAGAAACGAACATAGGACACGAATAGGCGTTTGCATCTTTTACTAGAAAAGGTTGGACACTTTGAAAGACCTTACAAGCAGTTGGCTCTTGAGCTTCTTCAATACATCCAACGTATTCTTTATTGCCGTATACAAGTTTGTCAACAACTTTATTCAGAGATGGATTGACTTTATATATTGCAAGAGTATCAATGCCTACTACTTTAATAAGCATATGGGCAAGTATGTTATATGCTTCACCCTCCGAAGCACATCTGTTAAGATTAAGTATAAAAGTATGAAGGTTTTCCATTTCTCTGGTTTTTTTGTCTATCTCTTCCTCAAGCTTTAACCTCTCGGATATGTCCCTTGCCACGATAAGTATGTATGGATCGTGGTTTATATGCACTTTCGTGGCAGATATTTCTACAGGAAGGGTATTACCGTAGGCATCCTTGTATGTCCTCCTACCTCTTATGGTTTCGTCTTTCCTTACTATCCTGTCAATATTCCTTCTTATAAACTCTGGGTCTTCCTTCACTATTTGGAAAATAGTCATCCTCGTAAGCTCATCTTCTGTGTATCCTAACTTCTTTATGGTGGAGGCGTTAACCAGCTTTATGGCTCCGTTCTTTGCTTCATAAAGAATTATCATGTCATCAGTAGAGTTTATAATCCTTTTGTAATTGTCCAACTCTTCCGCTATGGCCTTTTGAGTATGCACGTCCTTTGTCACGTCTCTGATTACCATCTTTATTCTTCCCCTCACCCTCTCCGTTTCCACTAAAACATAGCTGGCGGATAGCTCGTAGATTTTCTCCTCAACATGAAACTTATGCCTTTCTACTTTGCTATACTTGAGAAGCCTTGAATAGATGTAAGCCCATTCTTTCTCTGGTATGATGCTGGTTGCATGGCTATCTATAAGATTTCCAAAGTCTCCTATCGCTCTTGCGTTCATCCATACTATTAACTGTTC
>JANWYC010000065.1 GCA_025057245.1 Aquificaceae bacterium
CTTAAGTTCTAAAGCGGTTAGATATTATGCCTTAGAGGGTATTTTTTCAGACATGCTTCGCTGATGTTTAGCTGTCTAATAAGTATTTTGTCTCTGACCCGCAAGGTTTCTGTGAGTTCTTACCGCCGTGTCTAATACCCAGTTGTTTAATAAATCTCTCGTCTCAGATTCACATGGTTTTTACGAATTCTCCCATAGTCAGGCTAAGATTTTGAATGTCGCTGAGTATCAAGTATAAGAAAGTATTTTTTTAGACAAAGCGTGAGGATGGGAACTATTTTGGAAACTTGGTTTAAAATATTACCATAAAACTCCAAAGGAGGTTTGTTATGGCTACCATAACTTACGAAGAAGCCCTTCAGCTTCTGAAAGAGCAGATAAAGGGTTATGAGGCATCCGCAAAGATGGAAGAGGTGGGTGTGGTTTACTATGTGGGTGATGGCGTGGCAAGGGCTTATGGGCTTGATAATGTAATGGCTAACGAGTTGGTGGAGTTTGAAGGCGGAACTATGGGTCTTGCCTTCAACCTTGAGGAGGACAACGTAGGTATCATCGTGCTTGGTAGTGAGAGCGGAATAAGGGAAGGTTCTATAGTAAGAAGGACGGGGAGAATCTTGGACGCACCCGTGGGTGATGGTCTCATAGGTAGGGTTATAGACCCTCTGGGTAATCCTCTAGACGGAAAAGGACCTATAAAGTACGAATACAGGTCTCCTGTGGAGAAGATTGCACCCGGTGTTGTAAAGAGAAAATCCGTTCATGAGCCACTTCAGACGGGTATAAAGGCTATAGATGCCATGATACCCATAGGCAGAGGTCAGCGTGAGCTAATCATAGGTGACAGGTCCACAGGAAGAACTACCATATGTATAGACACCATACTTAACCAGAAGGATACGGATGTTTACTGCATATACGTAGCCATAGGTCAGAAAAGGTCTACCACCGCAAGAATAATAGAACTCTTAGAAAGAAGCGGTGCTATGGAATACACATGCGTGGTGGTAGCATCTGCCACAGACCCTGCCTCCTTGCAGTATCTTGCACCCTTTGTTGGATGCACCATAGGTGAATACTTCAGAGACAACGGAAAACACGCCCTTATCATATACGATGACCTTTCCAAGCATGCGGAGGCTTACAGACAGCTTTCCTTGCTGATGAGAAGACCACCTGGAAGGGAAGCATATCCTGGCGACGTGTTTTACCTTCACTCAAGGCTTTTGGAACGCGCCGCAAAGCTCAACGACGAGATGGGTGCGGGTTCTCTTACCGCCTTGCCTATTATCGAGACAAAGGCCGGCGACGTGGCGGCATACATACCTACCAACGTCATATCCATTACCGACGGTCAGATATACCTTGAGCCGGACCTGTTTAACAAGGGGATAAGACCTGCTATAAACGTGGGTCTGTCTGTGTCAAGGGTTGGTGGTGCTGCTCAGATAAAGGCTATGAAACAAGTGGCTGGAACTCTAAGACTTGAGCTTGCTCAGTTTAGAGAGCTTGAAGCCTTTGTTCAATTTGCTTCAGAATTAGACAAAGCAACACAACAGACAATAAACAGGGGTATTAGGCTTGTAGAACTTCTCAAGCAAGAACCCTATAATCCTCTGCCAGTAGAGAAGCAAATCATAGCCATATACGCAGGAACAAACGGCTATCTTGACGACATACCCGTGAATTCTGTAAGAAAGTTTGAAAAGGAGCTCTACACCTATCTCGACAGAGAACAGCAAGAACTTCTTAAGGAGATAAGGGAGAAAAAGGCATTAGATGACCAGCTAAAGGCAAAGATAGAAAGCGCCCTAAAAGACTTTAAGTCCAAGTTTATTCCTTGAGGATATACGCAGGTTGTAGTGGTTTTTTCTACAGAGACTGGGTAGGGTGCTTCTACCCTGCCCTTTTAAAAAGGGAAGATTACATAAGGTTTTATGCTGAGTATTTTGACGTGGTGGAGATAAACGCCTCTTTCTATAGCTTTCCCAATCCGAACAGCGTCAAAAGCATGCTACAGAGAACTTCAAAGCTCCGTTTTGCCTTCAAAGCCCATAGAAGCTTTACTCACTATAGGGTATATGAGAAGGAGGATGTAAAAAAGTTTTTAAACACTATTGAACCCGTTTTGAAAGAAGATAGGTTTATCGCTCTTCTGTTTCAGTTTCCAGAGAGTTTTAAATACGGCGAGGAGAGTCTGGAGCACTTGAAAAGGCTTTCGGAAGACTTCAGAACAGTGCGGAAGGTGGTGGAGGTCAGAAGTAAGAGTTTTAAAAAGTCAGACTTTTACCCTTTTCTTGAAGAGCTGGGTCTTTCGCTGGTAAACACAGATGCTCCAAAGGGAAAGAGGTTTTTCTTAGGTCCTTGGTTGAGTGTGGGTCCCATAGGCTACGTGAGGCTTCATGGCAGAAATCCAGAAAAACTTTACGACTACCAGTATTCTCTCGAAGAGCTAAAGAGGATAAGGGAAAAGGTGAGAAAGCTCAAAGGTGAAGAGGTTTACGTTTTTTTCAACAACACAGTAAGAGCTCAGGCGGTTCTAAACGCACTTCAGTTTAAACTGCTTTTAGGCGTAAAAACTGAAGTACCAACGAACCTTCAGAGGTCTCTTAGAGAAAAAGAGTGGGAATAGCGGTATAATATATAAAGCCTTCTGTTAAGAGTTCTAAGTTATAGAACTGTCATTTTTAATAAGTCATTACTCATCACTGCGGAGTTCCATACTTGACTGGTGAAAGACGTTCTTAAAGCAAGTTCAAAAACCCAAGACGGACACGCATAGGCTCTATACTTGCAAGACTTAATAGCAAGGAGCGTAGGTAATTTCTCACTAAGTGTATGGGGTTAGAATTATACTATATATGATGCAACGCATATTTGCTTGGGGTGTGAACTTTAAGACCGCACCCGTGGAACACAGAGAGCTCCTTGCCTGCAGTAGGGACGATGCCTACTACCTTCTACCTCCTTTGAAGACCATTGAAGGCATAAAAGAACTTATGCTCCTTTCCACATGCAACAGGGTGGAGGTTTACGGTCTGGCGGAGGATTACGAAGCCATAAACAGGCTTATACTGGAACTTTTTACACTTAAAGGTATTGAAAAGAAGCTAAGGAGGAACTCTTTTTTCCTTGAAGGAGAAAGGGCAGTGGCTCACGTGTTTAGAGTTGCCAGCGGTCTTGAATCTATGGTAATAGGAGAAAACCAGATAGTAAACCAGTTTAAACAGGCTTACAGTATAGCAAAGGAGCTAAACTGCACAGGGAAGGTCTTAAACAGACTTTACGAGAAAGCTCTGAGGACCGCAAAGAGGGTTAGGACGGAGACGGGCATCAGCAAAAACGCAGTGTCGGTTAGCTACGTAGCGGTGGAGCTTGCAAAGAGAATATTCGGTAGTCTTGCCCGCGCTAAGGTTCTTTTGGTAGGTGCGGGAGAGATGGCAGAGCTGTCAGCAAAGTATCTAAAAAAACTCAACGCACACCTTTTCATAACCAACAGAACCTACGAGAGGGCGGTGGAGCTCTCAAGGGAGCTGGGAGGACACGTTCTAAGGTTTGAAGAGCTAAGCGAGCATCTTCATGACTTTGATATTGTTCTGGTTTCCACTGGTAGCAGGGAATACATAGTGGATTACTACATGGTTAACAAAGCCATAAAAAAGAGAAGCTACAGACCTATGTTTTTTATAGACATCTCAGTTCCAAGAAATGTAGACCATGAGGTAGGAAAGCTGGATGAGGTGTTCTTGTATAACATTGACGACCTTCAGGAGGTGGCGGAGAACAACCTGAGAGAAAGGCTCAGAGAAAAGGAAAAGGGAGAGATAATAGTATGGGATGAGGTAGGTAAGTTTATGAAATGGATGGAGCTTTTAAGGGTGGAGGATGTTATAGTTAGTATAAAGAAACACTGGAGGGAAGTGGAGTTAAGAGAACCGGCGGTGAGAAGACTAATACACAACGTCGTGGAGGAGATAAGAAAAGAGCCTGCCCTTGCAGAAAAATTGGTTAAAATATTCCTTCAGGAGGTAAAAGATGCAAACACAGGGAGAGAATTACCCTATGTCCATAACGGAGTTGATGGAGCTTGAGAGCGAATACTCCATCAAAGCCTATGTGCTCATAAAGGCAGACCCAAGGGAAATACCCTCCATAATGCTTGCTCTCTCTACCTTTGAGGGTATAAAAACTGCGGACGTGGTGACTGGTCCATACGACATCATAGTCTTTGCGGAGCTGAGAAATCAGGATGAGCTGGGTAGGCTGGTAATAAACAAAATACACTCGCTTGAAGGTGTTAGAGAAGCCCTAACCTGCGTGGTGGTAAGGATATGATAGAAACGCCCATTGTGGTGGAAGAGGAAGAGCGCATTTTGGTAATATATTCCAATCAGACACCATATTACAGCGAGCAAGATGACGGCGTAGAGATTTTCTACTCTAAAGAGGGCGATGTTGTAAAAATCATAATAAGGAAGGATGAAAAGTATCACATCATATACTTCTGAAGCCTTTGTAATTCAGGGGGGCAAGCCTCTTAAAGGTAGAGTGAAAGTTTCTGGTTCGAAGAATGCTTCACTACCTATAATCATGGCGAGCCTGCTTCCAAGGGAGGTTAGCATAATAGAAAACGTGCCAGACCTTTTAGATACCTTAACAGCCTTTGAACTTATCAAAAGCCTTGGTGCATCGGTAGACTTTCAAAACGGAGTTGCGACGATAGACGCAAGGTATCTTAGGGACTACAAAGCTCCTGATGAGATGGTAAGACGCATGAGAGCCTCCGTGCTGGTGATGGGTCCTTTGCTTGCTAAGTTCGGGAAGGCTGTGGTTTCTATGCCCGGAGGCTGTTCCATAGGTGTTAGGTCTATAGACCAGCATCTAAAAGTGTTTGAAAAAGGTGGAGCTAATATAGAAGTTAAGCACGGATACATACACCTCCAGGTGGACAAAATTAAGCCTGTGGAGCATACCTTTGAGGTGATAACTGTAACTGGCACTGAAAACGCACTTATGTTCCTTAGTGGTTGCGAAAGGAGAAGTCTTCTTAGAAACATAGCACTTGAGCCAGAAGTTATGGACTTGGTGGATGTTCTAAAAAAGATGGGGGTGGAGATAGAGATAGAGGATAGAACAGCGGTCATAAGAGGCTCTTCTGAACTTAAGAGCTTTAAACATACGGTAATACCAGACAGAATAGAGGCGGGAACTTTAATGGTTGCGGGTTTTCTAACAGGTGGGGAAGTTGTGCTTGAAAACACAAGAGTGGAACACTTGGGAAGCGTTATAGAAAAGCTCAGAGAAGCTGGCGCACAGGTAGAGCTTTTAAGTTTGAACAGCCTTAGAGTTAAGAGAGACGGAGACATAAAACCCCTTGTCATATCTACCGCAGAATATCCCGGCTTTCCTACAGATATGCAGGCTCAGTTTATGGTGCTTTGCTGTTTGGCTAAGGGCGTATCAGAAATTAGAGAAAACATCTTTGAAAACCGCTTTCAGCATGTTGCGGAATTGCAGAGAATGGGTGCAAACATACATGTAAGAGATAGAACCGCTATAGTCAAAGGCGTTGAAAAACTCTCAGGAGCGGAGGTTTACTCCACTGACCTTCGCGCATCCGCAAGTTTGGTGCTGGCAGGTCTTGTAGCGGAGGGAACAACAACAGTAAGAGACATACATCACTTAGACAGAGGATACGAAAAGCTTGAAGAGAAGTTAAGAAGCCTCGGGGCAACCATAGAGAGATTGCCCCGACGGGAGGGTTAGGCTATATCAATCTTTCTCTCCTTTGCATCCTCTACCTTAGGTATTCTAACCTCCAAAACACCATCCTTAAACTCTGCCTTCGCAGACTCTACTTTCACGTCCGTCGGCAAGCCTATAACCCTCTCAAAGCGTCCGTATGTTCTCTCCACCCTGTGATAGGTCTCCGTTTTTTCTTCTTTCTCTTCCTTCTTCTCACCTCTTATGCAGAGTGAGTTGTCCTTGATGGATACTTCTATGTTCTCCTTCTTCACACCCGGGAGCTCCGCCTTTACCACTACCTCGTTATCCGTCTCGTATACATCCACTACGGGTGCAAAGGGACGCTCGCCAGCTTCTCTGGGCATGGGCACAAGCTCTTCCATGAGCCTGTCAAACTCCCTTCTGATACGCTCAAACTCTGCAAATGGGCTCCACAAGGCAATTCCTTTTCTCATAGCTCTTCACCTCCTTAA
>JANWYC010000066.1 GCA_025057245.1 Aquificaceae bacterium
TGATAAAGAAAACAGGAAAAGTAGAAGCGAGTTTGAGTGTAAGTGCTGTGACAAATCCCTTTACGCTAACGTGAATGCATCCAGAAATTTGCTTGGCCGTATCAGGTGGGGGATGCGTTTATACGGCGTGAAGCAAGAAACGTCCTTGGAGTAGGTCACAGGGCTTACTGGCAGAATTGCCTGCCATAGTCCCTGAACCTGAGGTATGGAACAAATGTCTATGCTGAAGGATACTCGAGGGGGTGTTGCGGATTTTTTGGGAAACTCACAAAAAGCCTCTTGTCATGTTTCTCAAAAATTCGTATAATTATTGATAGACAACGCCCCCAGATATGGGGGGTGTTGCAGATTTTTTGAGAAATTGTAACAATAATACTAGTACATTCTTAGCCGGAGTGGCGGAACTGGCAGACGCAGGGGATTCAAAATCCCCCGCCCGAGAGGGCGTGCGGGTTCGACTCCCGCCTCCGGCATGTTTGCCATGAAAAAGGTTATAGTTCTTCTCTCTGGTGGAATGGATAGTGCAACTCTTTTATGGCTGTGTAAGAAGGAGTTTGATAAGGTCTACGCTATATCCTTTGACTACGGACAGAAACACAAGGTAGAGCTTAGGTATGCGCAAGAGTTGGCAAACATGGCAAGCGTGGAACAGCATATTCTGGTAGAAGTGCCCCATTACAGGCTTATAAAAGGTTCAGCCCTTCTTGAAGGTGGTCCAGAAGTGCCTAAAGAAGGCTACACTCAGGATGTGCCAGCAACCAACGTGCCTATGAGAAACTTAGTTTTTTTAGCAATAGCAGGCTCTTTTGCGGACAACTACCAGATAGACCATATTGCCATAGGGGTTCATGCTTTAGACACTCCCTATCCAGACTGTAGGGTGGAGTTTATAACTGCGATGGAATCTGCGCTAAACGCAGGCTCCGCCTTCGTAGCAAATACCAAAAGGAGAATACACCTTTACGCACCCTTTCTTGGCCACAGCAAAGCGGACATAGCCAGATTGGGGAAAGCACTTGGAGTACCCTTTGAGAAGACCTACTCCTGCTACATGGGAACTGAGCCTCCCTGTGGTAAGTGTGCCACTTGCCTCCAAAGACAAGAAGCCTTAAAGGCTATTATGCAAGCCTAAGCAGGATTTCCTCTACCCTTTTAACAGGATTCTCTGCCCTGAGAATGCTTCTGCCCATTACCAAGATATCCGCACCAAGTTGCAAGGCTTCCTCAAGGCTTACCACCCTTTTCTGGTCTTCCGCAGGCTCTCCTTCAAGTCTTATACCCGGCACGACCGCAAGGAAAGGCTTTTCAATCTTCTGTTTTAAAATGTTTACCTCGTATCCTGAGCATACCACACCGTCAAGACCCACGCTTAAGGCAAGATTGGCAAGATGCATAACGTGTTTCTCTCTGTCTTCGCATATACCCACGTCCTTAAGGTCCTCCTCCCCAAGGCTCGTAAGCAGGCTAACACCCAGTAGCTTAACCTTTCCCTTAACCTCAACCGCTTGTCTTAATGCCTCTCTGCCTGCGCTGATGTGTATGGTAACGTAGTCCGCTCCTAAATCCTTTGCGGACAGCAAGCCTTCTCTTACCGTGTTAGGTATGTCGTGTAATTTAAGGTCAAGGAACAGCTCAAAGCCGTTTTCCTTTATTTTGTCCGTTATAGCTCTGTGGTGACTTACAAAAAGTTTGTATCCAACCTTAAACACCAGTGGGTATCCCCTCAAAGACCTTACAAGCTCCAAAGCCTGATGAAGGTTTGTATCAAGGGCTATGCAAAGTTTAGCCATAGAGTCTCCTCTTTATGTTTTCAATAAGTTTAAGACCAACTTTCTGACTTTTCTCTGGGTGGAACTGCACTGCGAATATGTTCTGGTATTCTACAGAAGAAACGAACTCCGTCTGATAGTCGGTTGTGGTGAGAACCACTTCTTGGCTCTCGGGCAGAACATGGTAGGAGTGAACAAAGTAAAAGTATTCACCATCCCTTATACCATCAAGCAGGTCTGAGTTTTTTCTTTTCCATATTTGATTCCAGCCTATGTGAGGCACTTTGACCTCTTGTGGAAGCAAAACCACTTCACCCCGCAAAAGACCGAAACCTTCCGTTATACCAAACTCGTGGCTCCTTTCAAACAAAAGCTGTAGTCCAAGGCATATGCCTATGTAAGGCTTACCACTTTCCACGTGTCTAACTATTTCCTTGAAAAGCCCAAGGTTTTTCAGATTGTGAACCGCATCTCTGAAAGCTCCCACACCCGGCAGTAGAACCGCATGAGCCTTTTTTACATCATCAGGGGATGAAGTTATTCTTACGCTGAAACCTACCTTTTCAAAGGCTTTGGAGACACTCCTTAGATTACCCATACCGTAGTCAATCATAAGAATTTCCAAGTTTCTATCCTCCAAGTATAAGAGAGAGCTCTGCCAACTTACCAGTAGTAAGCATTATACCAAGAAGAACAAGGAGCACGCCACCCACGAATTCTACCACTCCAAAGAACTTTCCAAAGCTCCGCACAAAACCTAAAAATGCAGATAGTAAACCGCCGGCAAGTAGGAAAGGTATACCAAGACCCATGGAGTAGGCAAAAAGAAGGCTTGCGCCTTGAACCGCAGTCTCTTGCTGACTTGCGTAGAGCAATATGGAGCCAAGCACCGGACCTATACAAGGACTCCATCCAAAGGCAAAGAGCATACCCACAAGAAAAGCACCAAACCCCGAGACGCTACCCCTTACCTCCTTTCTCATCTGCCTGTAGAGCAATTCGTGAAGACCAAAAAGGTATAGAAAAGCGACTATTAAGAGTATACCCATTAACTCAAAGAGAAGTTTTTGGGACAGAAATTGGAACATATACAGAGCTAAGAGAAAAGAAGCTACACCAATTAACTCTTTTAGAAAGTTAGGTCTGAGAAAAGCACCAGCGAAATGAAGCCCAAAGAAGACCACAAGTCCTCCGCCTACCTTTGCTACATGGTCTTGATACTCTCTAAAAAGGCTTCCCACCCCAGTGGCGGTAGCTCCCATCAGTGTAAATACCAGCGAGAAGCCTAAAACAAATAGAAAAGAAGCTATAAAAGCTTTCTTGCTGAAAGCATCACCACTTTTAGCCTCTTGAGCTCCCACACCTGAGATGTAGGATATGTAGCCGGGTATGATAGGAAGAACACAAGGAGATAGAAAGGAAAGCAAGCCAGCGGTAAAAGCTATAAACACAGAAACTTCACTCATGCTCACCTCCATTTCATAAGTATATATTGTATTACCGCACGTATAGGTTGAGAAATTAACCTTATATAGCTCTCCTTTGAAAAAGTAGGAGTCAACAGCACAGCCCTAAAGGTAAGCAGGTAAAGTTTTACTCTTACGCCACCCACTCAAAGCGTTAAAACTCTTCACACAAATTAAGAAGATTATGTTTATATGTTCTGTCCAAAAATACTCTCTTGGGCTTGATATTCAGACACTTTTTTTGTAAAGAACCATGAAGCCTTTAAGACCTAAAGGTAAGAGCCTTATTAGACGATTAAGCACAGACTAACAAGTTTTAATAGTTTCCTATCCTCATAGTGAATAATCCAACTACGAGAACAAGTCTCGCAGGTAGAAGGACTATAGACTTCTCTATGGGATTGAACAAAGTCAAACACAATTTGTTACATATGGGAGCGAATCCCGCTCTATTAACCGTCATACGACATTGGACGCTGACCGCTCCGTATGGCGTTCTGATGCTGTAAATACTATAATTTTTAGCCTTCATGGTTCGTATTAAACTCTGCGGTTTTACAAGGTCGGTGGACATAAAGAGAGCTGTGGAGCTGGGGGTGGACTACGTGGGAATAATACTCTATCCCAAAAGCCCTAGGTATGTTGACTGGCAGAGGGTGGAAGAGCTCTTGGAGGCGGGCGTGGGGTCTAAAAGGGTAGCAGTTATGGTAAACCCTAAGCTTGAAGATGTGGAAAGGGCGCTGCGGGCTGGCTTTGACCTTATCCAACTTCATGGAGAAGAGAATTTTTCTCTGGTGGAGAGCGTAGGCGTTCAAAGAGTTATAAAAGCCTTTAGAACATGTCCTGACCTTAAGCTCTCCGAGGAATGGAAAAGAGTCTACAGTATACTTCTTGATGCTTGCTCTGAGCTTTACGGCGGTAGCGGTAAGCATTCAAACTGGAAGATGGCAAGGGATTTAGTGGATAGGGGTTTTAGAGTATTCTTGGCGGGAGGTTTAACACCAGAGAAAGTGCAAGAAGCTATAAGGGAGGTCAAACCCTACTGCGTAGATGCCTCTTCTGGCATAGAGATAAGTCCCGGCGTGAAAGACCATAAAAAGATGGAGGAGTTTGTCCATGCAGTTAAGAACGCACTTAAACATTGATACGAGCCTTAGCGGAGAGGTGGTAGAACTGTCAGAAGGCTATGCAAAGCTAAAGCTAAAAACTGACAGCAGAATGGTAGCAGACCATACGGGTCTTGTTCACGGCGGTTTTATATTCTCCCTTGCGGACTTTTGTGCGATGGCTACGGTTAACGAACCTACGGTGGTGCTAGCTCAGGCTACTATAAAGTTCATAAAACCCGTGGTGGTTGGCGATGAGCTTGTAGCGGAGGGCAGGCTTATAAAATCCGAGGGTAAGAAAAGATGGATTCAGGTAGAAGTGAAAAGAGGTGAAGAGAAGACCGCAGAGGGGGAGTTCCTCTGCGTGGTGCCAGAAAAACACGTGCTTTCTTAGTAAGCGTAAGAACCAATTTGCCTTGCCAGCTCCCTGAGCCTTTCTATCCTTTTCTCAGTGGAAGGGTGGGTAGAAAAGAGCTCCCATATACCTTGACCAGAGAGAGGGCTCTCTATAAATAGGTGAGCGGTGCCCTGATTGACCTGCGTGGGTATTTGGTATACGTAGTTGTGAATCTTCTCTAAGGCACTTGCCAGAGCAAGCGGGTCTCCGCTAATTCTTGCACCAGTCTCGTCAGCCATGTATTCCCTTGAGCGTGATATAGCCATCTGTATGATTGTGGCTATTATGGGGGTGATGATTATCATGGCTATGCTGGCCACGAGAGACAGAGGGTTGTTGTTCTCTTCCTCCCTAGAGTGTCCAAACAGAAGCGCAAACTGTAGCATGTTAACCAAGTAAGATATGGCACCGGCTATAGTGGCAGCCATAGTAGCTACCAGAACGTCCCTGTTCTTGATGTGCCCTATCTCGTGAGCAAGCACGCCCCTGAGCTCGCGCTCGTTAAGCAGGTTAAGGATACCGGCGGTTACCGCCACCGCACCGTTGGAAGGACCCCTACCAGTGGCAAAGGCGTTAGGCTGTTCCATAGGCACTAAGTAGATTTTAGGTTTTGGTATGTTTGCCCTCTGAGCGAGCTCCTCCACCATTTTATGAAGCCACGGTGCTTCTTCGTAGGGTATCTCCTTAGCACCGTACATGGCAAGCACTATTTTGTCAGAGAACCAGTAAGCTATAAAGTTCATAATACCTGCCAGTATGAGGGCTATGGTCATACCAGTCTTTCCACCTATAAGGTTTCCCACAAAGAGGAAAAGACCGGTTAAAACTCCAAGCAGTATGACGCTCCTAATAGCGTATCCCATGTTTTGCTCTTCTTTCCAGACCCTTAAACACAAGGTCTGGGCTGGGGTATTTTTATCCCGCCTTTTTGTGGTGTGGATGACCCCAGCGGGCGGCATTTATCCACACCCAGCAATATATAATATGAATTTAGCATGCGGTGTCAACCTGTTTAATTTTTGATATTGTCAAATAGTTTTCAACACAGACCGATTTAAAACACGTTAGCATAGTTATGCGGAGATTTAGAGTTTAAAGTCCACACTCTTGTAGTATGGAGGCTTGAAAAGTATCCAGTGTTTCATGTTCTCTGGGGTTTTTGAGTAACAAACCTCACAAAGCAAACCGCTTTCTACCAACTTAGAGTTGTCATCACAACACTCTGTTAAGTTCCAAAACTCGTAGTTGTCATGAAACACCAAAGCTCCACAGGAAAGGCATTCATAAAGTTTACATCCTTTTGAGAATAAGAATGCCTCAAGCTCCATTTCCTCCGGCAAGTTTTCTATCTCAAAAACGCTCTTCAAAAACTCCTTTTGTTTGTTGTCTAGCTCTCCTATCTTCATGGTGTTAACCTCCTACC
>JANWYC010000067.1 GCA_025057245.1 Aquificaceae bacterium
GCAACCAGCAAGATAAAGTCTATAGAAGACCTTCAGAGTCTCAGCACATACGGATACAGAGGCGAGGCTTTACATTCCATATCCTCCGTAAGTAGGCTAGTTATAAGGTCGCGTTTCTATCAGGAAGACTTAGGAAGGGAGATAAGGGTGGAGGCAGGTCAGGTTGTAAGTAGCAAGACCATAGGCATGCAAGTTGGCACGCACGTAGAAGTATATGACCTCTTTTACAACATGCCTTTGAGGAAGAACTTTTTACGTAAAGAGAATCTGGAAAGAAGGCGTGTTTACAGCGTTTTTACCGCTCTATCTTTGGCTAATCCTGATGTTTTCTTACGCTTGGAAGCGGAGGGCAAAGAGGTTTTCAAGCTAAAACCTGTCAGCGGTATAAAGGAGAGGGCGGAGGATGTCTTCGGTCAAAGGTTTGAGCATATAGTCCTTGAGGAAAAGCCCTTTAGAGTGGAACTCCTTCTATCTGTGGAAGGGTCAAGAAAAGGAGCCCTTGTTTTTATAAACAGAAGGCCAGTTTACAACAGAAGCTTGTTAGAGTACTTGAAAAAGACTGCGGGGAGCTCTGGTCTCTGCCTTTGCTACATCCATGTTCCACCTTACATGCTTGATGTGAACGTGCATCCCAAGAAAGCGGAAGTAAGACTAATCAAGGAAGGAAAGGTAAAAAACCTTATATCTCAAGCGGTGGGTAGGAGACATACGTTTACTGGCTACACTCTTGCTCAGAAAGTGAGTAGCTACACCTTAGAACCCGAGTTCGTTGGTATAATAGATAACACCATTATCGTGGCTAGGTATGGAGATTACCTCTACTTCTTTGACCAACATCTTCTTTCTGAGAGATATAACTACGAAATGGGTGCGAGTGCGGACAGAGCCTGTGGCATGTCTGTAAAGGCGGGCGAGAAGTTAGACCAAAACACCGCAAGGGAGCTCCTTAGGAAGTGGGTAAGTTTTCACAACAAAGAAGTGTGCCCTCACGGGCGCTCCATATACCATCGCATACCACTTTCAGAACTTTATAAAAAGCTGGGAAGGACCTACTGATGTTAGCAAAGAGAATAATACCGTGTCTTGACGTGGATAAAGGAAGGGTGGTAAAAGGCGTAAGGTTTTTAAACCTAAAGGATGCAGGAGACCCGGTGGAGGTCTCTAAGGTATACGAAGAGCAGGGAGCGGACGAGCTGGTGTTTCTCGACATAACCGCCTCTGCGGAGGGGAGAGAGATAATGCTTGAGGTGGTCAAAAGGGTGGCGGAGGAGGTCTTCATGCCCTTTACCGTTGGTGGTGGTGTTTCAAGCCTTGAGGATATGCGTAAGCTTCTCTCTGCGGGTGCGGACAAGGTTTCCATAAACACCTCTGCGGTAAAGAATCCACAGCTTATATACGAGGGTGCAAAAAGGTTTGGCTCTCAGTGTATCGTGGTTGCCATAGACGCAAAAAGAAAGGGTCAGAGCTGGGAGGTCTACATACACGGTGGAAGGACGCCTACAGGGCTGGATGCCATAGAGTGGGCAAAGAGAGTGGAAAGTTTGGGAGCTGGCGAAATCCTGCTTACTTCAATGGACAGAGACGGCACTAAGTCAGGATACGACATAGAGCTGACAAAAAGGGTAGTGGAGGCGGTTAGAATACCAGTGATAGCCTCTGGTGGTGCGGGCGGTATGGAACACTTCTATCAAGGCTTTACGGAAGCCGGGGCTGATGCTTGCCTCGCCGCATCTCTGTTTCACTTTAGAGAAATAAGCATACCTGAACTTAAAGCCTACTTAGCCTCAAGGGGAGTGCCGGTAAGGTTATCTGTGGAATGTTGATTACGCCAACCTCCAAAGTATTACCAACTCGCCCTTTGTCTCGCCTCTATCTACGAAGTTTTTAAGCACTTCGCTTAGTTTTCCTCTTACATACTCCTCGTGAATTTTTGTGAGCTCTCGCGCCACGCACACTGGCACTTCTCCACCGTAGACTTTCTCCATGGTTTGAAGGCTTTTAACTAATCTGTTTGGAGACTCAAAGGCTACAAAGGTGGTATCCATGCAGGCTTTTAAACTCTCAAAAAAGCTCTCCAATCCCTTCCTTGGTAAGAAGCCTAAAAAGGTAAACCTATCAGTGGCAAGCCCAGAGCCAACGATAGCGGTAAGCACTGCGCTTGGTCCGGGAATAACCTCCACCTGTATGCTTTTCTCCACGCAGGCTTTTATGAGCCTGTATCCCGGGTCCGAGATGGATGGTGTTCCGGCGTCGCTAACCAAGGCAACATCCTCTCTTTCAAGAAGCTTTATAATCTTGGGCACTTGCACGCTTTCCTTAGGCTCGTAGTAGGATATAAGCTTTTTATCCTTTATTTCGTAGTGGTTGAGTAAGACGAGAGTCCTTCTGGTATCCTCACAAGCTATGAAGTTTACCTCTCTTAAAACTTCCAAAGCTCTTATGGTTATGTCCTTAAGGTTTCCTATGGGTGTGGCAACTACGTAGAGCTTCCCCATGCTACTTCACCAAAAGAATGGGAATGCTTACATGGTGTATGACAAAGCTGGTAACGCTCCCCAAAAATAGCTCTCTTACCCTGCCCTTGGAATAAGCACCCATTAGCAAAAGGTCCACTTCTTGTTCTTTGCAGTGCGCTGGTATTCTCTCCTCAGGAAGTCCGTCCTCTACCATTAGGTTTACGCCTTCGGGAACTTCTACAGCCTCTTCTCCCACAAAGAGAGCATGCATATGGCTACCGTAAACCCTTGAAAGGCTCAATGCCAGTTTTAGAGCTTTTTTTGAGAGTTCTCCGCCGTCGTAAGCAACGCATACCCTTTTTATCTCCCTTTTACCTTCAGGAACTAACATTACGGGAGACCTACTCCTCCTTGAGACCACCTCCGCGGTAGAACTTAGGAAAATGCCTTGCACTGGTCTTTCCCCCCTCCTGCCTATGATAAGAAGGTCTTCGGGGTCTGTTTGGTTAACCAGCTCTTCGTAAGGCACTCCGATTGTTTGGAAGGAAGACACCTTCACGCCCCTTTGTCTACCCTCTATTAGGAAATTCTCTATGAGAACGTTCGCTTGCTCCTCAAGAAAGTCTTTTAGCTTCTCAGATATGCCCATGTAGTAGGTAAAGCCCAGCACGCCAGCCAAGTCCTCAAGAAAGCCCTCGTCCAGTATTCTACTGTCTATTATGTGCGCCCCTACTACGGGAACGGACAGCTTCTCGCCCAGCTCAAAGGCATAGTCCTTGGCAGTCCAGCCAGCTTTAGAACCGTCTATGCCTACTACTATCCTCTCAAATATCAAGATTTCTCACCTCCCTCGCGTATGCTTCTATAAACTCCCGCCTTGGCTCCACCTCTTCTCCCATAAGTATGGAAAATATCCTGTCCGCCTCCGCAGCGTCTTCTATGGTAACTTTTAAAAGTCTTCTGGTGGTGGGGTTCATGGTGGTCTCCCACAGCTGTTCAGGGTTCATCTCACCTAAACCCTTGTATCTCTGTATTTCAAAGGATTCCTTCGCCAGCTCTACCGCTTTTGAATACAGCTCCATAAGGTTCTCCACATCCACCTGTCTCTTCTCGTGGATAAGCCTTACGGGAAGCCCTAACTCATGTCCTTCAAGCAATATGCGGTAGGAAAGAGAAGACAAAAAGTCCACATCCACCAACACTCTCTTACCCGTTCTCTTGTCTTTGAAAACGAGCTCGTAGGCGTCCTCCCTGTCATCGTAGTTGGTAGCCACGTGCATGTGAGGTAGCATGTCGTCTAAAGCTCTTAACTTCTCTTGTAGACTCTGATGGTCCCTCAGGTCTTGCTCGGAGAAGTTAAGCCTTAACAGAGAACTTATTACATCCTCACCCTTTAGCTTTGCCATAACCCTGTAGCCCTCTTCCATCTCCTTAACCCTTTTGAGAACACCTACAAGGCTTTCACCTCTGTATTGTCTGCCGAGGGAATCTATGAGAAGTGCCTCTTCTTCAAGACTTTTTAGCAGAATGCTTTCCAGCTCCTTATCGTCTTTAACGTACTGCACCTTTTTCCCTTTTTTGACCCTGTAGAGAGGTGGTTGTGCTATGTATAAGTGTCCCGCTTCTATGAGACCTGGCATGTATCTGTAGAAGAAGGTGAGCAGAAGCGTTCTTATGTGTGAGCCGTCTACGTCCGCGTCTGTCATAAGTATGATGCGGTGGTATCTAAGTCTGGAAGAGTCAAAGTCCTCACCAATACCACAGCCCAGAGAGCTCACTATGGTCCTTACTTCCTCGTTGGAAAGCACTTTGTCAAGCCTTGCCTTCTCTACGTTTAGTATTTTTCCTCTCAAGGGTAGTATAGCCTGCGTTCTTCTGTCCCTTGCCTGTTTGGCAGAGCCACCAGCGGATTCACCTTCTACGATAAATATCTCCGACTGGCTTGGGTCTTTCTCTGAGCAGTCCGCAAGCTTTCCCGGCAGGCTGGTATCCTCAAGGGGGGACTTTCTCCTTACTAACTCTTTTGCTTTCTTGGCAGCCTCCCTTGCTAAGGCAGACTCTATAGCCTTTTCCACTATTAACCTGAACACATCCCTGTTCTTGTCAAAGTATTCAGACAGGTATTCATAAACTAACGATTCCACTACGTTCTTTACGTTTTGGTTTCCAAGTCTGGTTTTTGTCTGCCCTTCAAACTGAGGCTCTGGCACTTTACAGGATATGACCACCACGAGACCTTCTCTTAGGTCTTCTCCAGTTATGGTCTCTTTCAGCTCCTTTTGTAGTTTGATGTTGGGAAGGATTTTCATTACCGCCTTTGTGAGACCAGAGCGAAAACCAGTTAGATGAGTGCCACCTTCGAGAGTTTTTATGTTGTTTACGAAGGTCTCTACCACCTCTTTGTAGTCTTTTGTGTAGCCGAAGGCTATGTCCACGTAGACTCCATCCTTTTCACCCTTTATTCGGATTACCTCGTCAAAGAGCTTTTCCTTACCAGCGGAGAGAAACCTTACCAGCTCTTCTATGCCCTTTTCAAACCTAAAGGTCTGCTCTTTACCCGTCTTCTCGTCTATAAGCTTGAAAGTGCATTCAGGGTTAAGGTAGGCTAACTCTCTAAGCCTTCTCTCTACCAAATCAAGCTTTATCTTTGTGGTTTCAAACACTTCGGGGTCTGGCTTGAAAACTACCTTTGTGCCACGCTTTGTAGTGTTGCCTACAACCTTCAGCTCGTAGAGAGGCTCTCCCCTTCTGTATTCCTGCTTGTTTATCTTACCATCCCTGTAAACCTCCACCATCAGCCACTCGGAGAGAGCGTTTACCACGGATGCGCCCACGCCGTGCAAACCACCAGAATACCTGTAGACCTTCTTGTCAAACTTACCACCCGCACCCAGCATGGTAAAGACCATCTGCACAGCTGGCACGCCCGTTTCAGGATGGATACCTACGGGTATACCCCTACCGTCGTCCTCCACGCCAACGGAACCATCCGCATGAATCGTGACGGTTATCTGACTGGCATAGCCAGCCATGTGTTCGTCCACTGCGTTATCAAGTATCTCCCATATGAGATGATGAAGACCCCTTTCGCCCACATCGCCTATGTACATGGACGGTCTCAGCCTAACATGCTGAAGACCAGTTATGGCTTTTATGTCTGTTTCTGCGTATCCTGTGATTTCCTGAGTGATATTCTTCTGTTCTCTACTCATGTTTTTAAACCACCCCCAGCGGGATTCGAACCCGCGCTCTCCGCCTTGAAAGGGCGGTGTCCTAGACCTGGCTAGACGATGGGGGCTAAACCTTAAATGATTATATCACAAGTGCAATCCCCTGTCAAGTTAATGCCTCCTGTTTGAGAATTGTCTTGTAGGCATACGACAGTAGTTCTCTACCGCATTATTTGGAAAAACATAAAAAACTTAAGCTGGTGCTCCGCTTGGTCTTTTTGGTTGTGGATTTTGGCTGTAGAACCGTGCGACTAACTTTTTGATAAGTTTTACCTACCCTCTTGACTTTCTGTTTTTTATGTGTTATGCTTTATGACGGTATGAATGAGGGGCTGTTGTAGTCCCTTGGTATCTTGGCAACTGAATAGGGTGTTGTTTCCTTAGAGAAGTTGAAGTGTATTTTTGTGTTATGTTCATGTGATTTTAAAAAATGCATTACC
>JANWYC010000068.1 GCA_025057245.1 Aquificaceae bacterium
AACCATGAGACCCTTAAGAGCGGAGGGCAAGAGACTTGTTAGACAATTAAGAGCATTAGACACAGCAATTAAACCTCAGAGCGTTTTTGGACAAGCATTGAAGTTTTGTAAAGACAGAGTTCGCATATGTCCATCTCGAGATTTTGATTTTGATATTGCGTTAAAAGTGTTCTTCACTGCTTTGTCTAAAAAATACTTTCTGATGTTCCATGCTCAGCAACTTCAGAATTTTAGCATGATTATACAAGAATTTTTAAACTCTCATGAATCAGAAACGAGGGATTTATTAGACGGTTATATATTAGACACAGCATTCTCCACTTTTCAAGGTCTAAAAGGCAGATTAAAATATTTTCTATGACACCAGAACAAAAAGAAATAGTAATGGCATACATGCCTCTTGTTCAGAAAATAGCCTATACCATTCACAAACACCTACCGTCCTCCATTGACGTAAATGACCTTATAGGCTACGGCGTTCTTGCTTTAATAGAATCCCTGCCAAAGATAGACAAGGACAAAAACCCTACCGCCTATCTAAAGCTTCGCATCAAAGGTGCCATTTATGATTACCTGAGAAGTCTTGACTTTGCCAGTAGGAATGTTAGGTCAAAAGAAAAGGCTATTAAACGTGCAATTGAAAAGCTTAGCATGGAAAAGGGGCAGGAAGTGGGAGATGAAGAGATTGCGGAGTATTTGGGAGAAAGTGTGGAAAAGCTTAGAGAAGACCTGCAAGCCATCAGCTTTTCTTACCTTCTGAGCTTAGATGAGCTTTTTCAGGAAGGTAGGAGTTACGAAGAGCTCTTTGAGAGTAAAGAAGAAGGGCCCGAAGAGTTAGCCATAAAATCAGACCTGAGAGAAAAACTACTCAAAGCCATAGACAAATTGGACTACAGAGAAAAGCTCATATTACAACTACTTTACTACGAAGAGCTCCCTCTAAAAGAAGTATCGAAGCTACTTGGAATATCTATGGCGAGAGTTTCACAGATAAAGGCTAACGCAACTGAAAAACTTAAGGAGTATTTAGTCTCTTTCGTATAGCTTCAGTTATTGCTTCGTAGCTTCGGATTATCCGGTAAGCCATATCAACGAGCTTTCTGTCCCCAGTAGCTTGGGCTCTTTTCAAAAGTGGCATGATAAACCTGTTTAGCTGGTCTGTGTATTCCTGTAAGTCGTAAGCAAGCTCCTCTTTGGACAGTTCCTCAATGGTAACCATGTATGTTCTGTAGAGCATTCTTGCAGATATAAGCGTGTTCTCTAGCTCCTTTTCCAAGTCTCCTCTATCGAGTCCTGCCTTTGTAAAGTCCGCCATCAGGGTTCCACCGTTACGCAGTGTTCTATTTTAAGGTATTTTTCTCTTACTTTGCGCACGTCATCAAAGCTTACTCCCTTTATCAACTCAGGGTATGTTTGGTCTATTCTCCAACCAAAACCCATAGCCTCAAAGAAACCAAGATACCATGCCTGTCTCAGTCTCGTTTGATGAGCAAGCAGAAAGTCGCCCACAATCTTGTTTTTAGCAAGCTCTACATCCTCTGGGTTTATTGGTGAGTTCTTTACCACGTCCAACAAGTCCCTTAGGGCATTTTCCTTTTTTTCTGGGGAAGTGCCTATGTAAGCTATAAGTCTGGGGGAGGAGAGCCGGGTGGGATAGGTGGAGTAAACTGCGTAGGCGTAACCTTTGCTTTCTCTTAGCTCCTTAAACAGCTTGGAACTCATGCCATCACCCAGCACGCTGTCCAGCACCTTAAAGGCGAAGTATTCCTGACTTTTAAAGTCTGGAGCGTCAAAGGCACACATCACCGTTGCTTGAGAACCAGGGCGTTTTACCCTTTCCAAAAGGCTCTTTTCCATTCTCACCTCTTGTGGAGCAACTCTATAACCAGTTTGAGGAAGGTTCATAAAAGTTTCCTTTAACAGTGGCAAGACTTCATCCGCTTTAAAATCTCCCACAAGGCTAACCACGGTATTTTGAGCGGAGAGTATGCTCTGCCACCTTTTTATAACGTCCTCCCTTTTTATCTCTTTAACATCCTTCTCCCTTCCTAGGGGTATGACCTCGTAGTTGGAGTCTTTGTAGGTAAGCCTTCTGAGCGCATCCATTGCCATCTCTTGCCCCCTTTCCCTCCTTGACCTAAGAGCCTGAAGCACGTTCCTCTTTTCTCTCTCCAACTCCTCTTCTGAAAAAAGAGGTTCAAGAAGCATGCTCCTTATCACCTTTAGGGCTTGACCTAAACCTTCCACCTTTGTGGAAAAGCCTATCTCCAAAAGGTCATCGCCCGCAGATGCGTACAGGCTTCCCCCATAGTCTTCAAAGGTGCTCGCTATTTGGTAGGCGTCGTAAGAGCGCGTGCCCTTTGTCAAAAGGGTGGCGGTAAGGTTTGTAACCCCCCTCTTTTCCTCTCCGTGAGTGCCAGATTTTATGAAAATCACTCCTGAGACTATTCCCTTCCCCCTTGTCTCCTTTACCAGAATCTTCAAACCGTTAGGTAGCACGAGCTCCTGCACCTTTCCACCTCCAAAGGATATGCCAATGACGAAGAGAAGGATTATTATGAACATCATCTTTCCTTTACCATAAGCACTTCTGAGTAGGGCTTGCCGAGAATGTAATTTTCTAAGACCCTCAACACGTCTTCCCTACGCACGCTTCTTATGTTGCTCTCAAAGTACTTGTAATAGTCCAAAAGACCAACCACCGTAAGGGCATAGCCGATGTAGTAGGCTTCCCTTTCTACTCTCTCAACCGCAAAGGCTTCTGCGTTTATTATCCTTTCCTTAGCCTTCCGCACTTCCTCTTCTGTGAGCCTTTCTTTCAGAGTTCTGATGAGCTCAAAGGTTCTCTGCTTTACCTCCTGAAATCTCTCCTCGTCAAGGGTGGCGGATACGAAAAACAGGTTGTCCTTCGGTCTTCCAAAGTCGCCAGTGGATACGCTGTATACAAGACCCTTTTCCCTAAGCTCTCTGTAGAAAAGAGACGTCCTTCCGTTGCCTAGTATCTGGTCAAGCACCACAAGTGCGTAGTATTCTTTTGAACCTATGCTGGGCGCTCTCCATCCTATAAGCCAGTAAGCCCTTTCCACCCTTTTGTCTTTTATCACCTTCTGCCTGTTTTCAAACTTGTCAGGCTCTGGTAATATGTCTACCTTCGGAACTGGTTGACCTCTTTCTTTGCCAAAGGTTTTTAGCACCTCCGCATGAACCTCCTGATGGTCCACATCACCTACCACCACTATAAACATGTTTCTGGGTTGGTAGAAGTTTTTGTAAAACTCAAGTAGCATATCTCTGTTAAACTTCTGTATGGTCTCTTCGTAGCCGATTATGGGATGTCTGTAGGGTGAGACTTTGTAGAAGAGTTTCTCAAACTCTTCCCATAAAAGGGTTGTAGGGCTGTCCTTTCCGCGTCTGAGCTCTTCTATTACTATAGGCTTTTCCTTCTCTACCATGTCTTCCAAGAGAAGTGGCTTTTGCGTCAGCTGGTAAAGAACCTCCAAAGCCTCTTTCCAGTAAGGTTTAGCTATGGTTATGTGATAAAAGGTGTATTCCTTTGAAGTTCCTGCATTAATGTTTCCTCCCAAGCCTTCCACTATGTAGTCCATCTGACCGTAAGGGTATTTCTCTGAGCCGTTGAAAAGCATATGCTCAAGGAAGTGTGCCATACCTTTTTGATGGTAATCTTCGTATGCGGAGCCAACCCTAAACCACACATGAAGGGCTACCGCCTGAGTGTCTTCCCTTTTGCTAACTACGAGGTTTACTCCGTTAGGTAGTTTGTAGGTTTTCAACTCCTCCGCAAGGGCTAAGCAGGTCATAATAAATACCTCCAGAATGAAAACTAACAGCCTCATACTCGCTTTTTAATATCACCCTGCCTCCGTGTTATGTCAAGGGTGGAGAACTACCTCACACTTTGTAAACCTTTCTCTTAAAAAGGTCTTTAGGTGATACAAGCCTTTCAAGGAACAGCTTACCATCCAAGTGGTCTATTTCGTGCTGTATTACAACCGCCTCAAACCCCTCAGTTTCCAACTCCACAAGCTTACCTTTCTCGTTCATAGCCTGAAGCCTTATCCAGTAGTGCCTTTTCACATTCCCCGTATAGTCTGGAACGCTTAGGCATCCTTCCCTCACCACAAACTCGCCCTCCCTTTGAACTATAACTGGATTTACAAGCACTAAAAGCCCATGGCTTACTTTGTTTTCCTTGTGTTTTGAGGCGGAGGTGTCTACCACCACTATTCTCTTGTGAACGCCCACCTGCGGAGAGGCTAACCCTACACATCCGGGGGAAGTTTTCATGGTATATACGAGGTCTTCTACGAACTTTTGCAACTCTTCGTCAAAGCTAACCACTTCAACGGATGGAACCTTCAACCTCTCGTCAGGATAGGTTATTACGGTAAGCCTTCTCAAAGCCTGTCTTCCTCCTCTCTCTCGACGCTTACATCCACACCAAGTCTCTCTCTTACCTCCTCCAGCTCTCTTTTTAAAGTATCTTCCATTCCCTCCTCACCCTCCGCCTGCATAACCATTACATACAAATTACCCCTTTTCTCCGTTCTCAGGTCGCTAATGTTAAGCCCAAGGCTCGCCAGCTTTGAAGTCACGCTGTAGACTATGCCCGGTTTATCCGAACCAAAGACCACTACTGTGTAAACAGCCTTCGCCTTAGGATAGGACACCCCTTCCAACTCCCTGCATACCACAAACAGGTCAAACTCCTTAACCACGGGCTCAAGCTCCTGAAGAATTTTCTTATAGGTTATATCCTCTTCTGAGCCTATTATAAGCATAATGGTAAACTCGCCGTTGAGTCTAGTCATGGAAGAGTCTTCTATGTTTAATCCCAGCTGGTAGAGCACCTTAGAAACTCCAGCAACTATACCTGGTCTATCTTTGCCAAAGACGGACAGTATAAAAAACTTCATGCTAAGATTTTAATATGGACGATTTAGATTTTCACATCTCCCAAATCGCAAAGATACTCGGACTTGCGCAGCCCGCAGGCTTTATGCTCTCTTACGAGTTAGAGGATGTGTGGATAGATGTTTATCTTGAAAAGGGTAAGGATGGCTGGACTGGTATGACCTATACCATAAGCGTTCCCAAAGAGAAAATAGACAGGCTCAAGAAACTCGTTGAAAGCATAGGCGGGGCTTCGGAGGATGTGGTCTCTGATGCGGAGAGGGCTTACTTGAGCCTTCCTCACGAAGACTGGGAGACTGCAAGTTCTATTATAATGAGCTTGCTATGAGAGTGGGTTTTATAGGTTTGGGAAGTTTAGGCAAGGCTATAGCAAAAAGGCTTTTAGAACAGGGCGTTGAACTGCTCCTGTGGAACAGAAGTAAAGAGAAAGCCCTGAGCTTGGGCGTGCCAGTGGCTGAAAGCCCCGCAGAGCTGATAAAGCAGGTGGAAAGGGTTTTTGTAATAGTTTTTGACTCTCAGGCTTCTGAGCAAGTTATCTTTGGAAGGGATGGTCTGTGTGATGGTGGACTAAAGGGTAAGACGGTCATAGACATGACCACAAACCATCCTACCTACGCACAGTTTGCCTCCGAGGAAGTTAAAAACTTGGGTGGCTATTACCTTGATGCACCCATTCTGGGTAGCGTAATACCTGCGGAGAGAGGCGAGCTGACTGCAATAGTGGGTGGCAACAGGGAAAAGTTTGAGGAGAACAAGCTCCTCTTTGAAAAGTTCTGTAAAAAAATCTTCTATGTGGGAGAAGCTGGCAACGCTACAAAGCTCAAGCTAATAAACAACATAGTTTTAGGTGGCTTCATGCAAGTGCTTTCTGAAGCAATAGGCATAGGTGAGTTAGCGGGTTTTGACAGAAGCCTTCTAATAGATGTTCTTGAGAACGGCGCAGGAAGGTCTTATCTGCTTGAGGTGAAAAAGAAAAAACTACTTCAAAGAGACTACTCGGTGCACTTCTTCGTTGACCTTATACACAAAGACCTACACTACGCAGAGGATATGGTAAAAGAGTTGGGTGCTTTCACCTTTTCCTTGCAGAACGTAAAAAACTCCTACGGACTGCTAAAATACTTAGGCAAAGGTGAGGAGGACTTCTCAGCCCTCGTAGAGCTCCATAGGCTTATTACCACTCAAAATCCT
>JANWYC010000069.1 GCA_025057245.1 Aquificaceae bacterium
TCTACGGATTGTATAACCTCTTTGTCTCTTATAGAACCTCCGGGTTGAATGATGGAAGTTATGCCTGCCTCGTGGGCTATGTCCACACTGTCTTTGAAGGGTAGAAAGGCTTCAGAAGCCATCACGCTACCACTTAGGTCAAACCTGAACCTCTGGGCTTTTGCTATGGCACACCGCAAGCTATCCACCCTTGAGACATTACCCGAGCCTATGCCTAAGGTTCTGCCATTCTTAGCTATTACTACGGCGTTGGATTTTACGTATTTGCATACCTTCCACGCAAAGAGTAAATCTCTATACTCCTCATCCGACGGGTGCCTCTGTGATACCGTATGGAGAGACTCGTAGTCCAGATTGTCCTCTTCCTGAATAAGGTAGCCTCCGCTTATTTTCTTTATGTCAAAGGAAAAGGAAAAACCCAGAGCCTGCACTACGCGCAGATTTTTCTTTTTTGAAAACACCTCAAGGGCTTCTTCAGAAAACTCTGGTGCAATAATGACTTCAAGAAACAGTTCTGTCAGCCTCTCCGCAAGACCTTTGTCCACCTTATCGTTAAAGGCCACTATACCGCCGAAGGCTGACTCTGGGTCGCTCTCGTAGGCTTTGTGAAAAGCTTCCTTAAGGTCTTTTGCTACCGCTACACCACATGGGTTGTTGTGCTTTACTATTACGCAGGCGGGCTGTGAAAATTCACTTACAAGCCTGAGAGCTGAGTCTGTGTCTAAGTAGTTGTTAAAAGACATCTCTTTACCCTGAAGCACCTTTGAACGCGCCGTGCCTAAGTCCTCAAGCGGGTTCTCAAAGAGCCATCCTCTTTGATGTGGGTTCTCACCGTAGCGGAGAGCTCCAGAGAGCTTTAAGGGTAAGGCTGAGTATTCTTGCGGTTGGTCTATGTCAAACATACTGGCTAGAGCCTTTGATATGAGAGCATCGTAATAAGCAGTCATGGAAAAGGCTTTTACCGCCAGCTTTTTCCTCTCCTCCAAGGTAAGACCTCCATCCCGTATCCTTTCTGCCACCCATTTGTAGTCAGATGGGTCTACTACCACTCCAACCCTGTAAAAGTTTTTTGCGGAAGCTCTTATAAGCGTAGGACCTCCTATATCCACGAACTCCATAAGCTCTTGCTCTTGTAAATCCTCTCTCAACTTTTCTTCAAAGGGATACAGGTTTACCACCACTATGTCTATAGGTTCTATACCCAGCTTTTGTATTTCCTTTCTGTCCTTTTCCACCCAATCTCTAAAAAGGATACCTCCGTGCACCATGGGATGAAGAGTTTTAACCCTACCTTCAAGTATTTCAGGAAAGCCCGTAAGCTCTTCCACTGGCAGAACCTTATAGCCCAACTCCTTTATAAACTTAGCAGTTCCTCCTGTGGAAATTATCTGGTAGCCTTTCTCCACGAGAGCCTTTACAAGTGGCTCAAGTCCTTCCTTGTAATAAACAGAAACGATAGCCTTCATAAGTTTAAGATTTTACAGTAAGTGGATAACTTAACACGCATAAACGCAACGGATAATGTATCATAGCTATACTTAAGCTTGAGGCATAAAGGGTATGCCAGATTTCAAGGAAGTTCTGGGCTTTGAAGTCCAAGAAGAGCAAGAAGGTGTAAGGCTTGACCAATTTCTGTCCGCAGTTTATCCGGAATTTTCCAGAAGCTACCACCAAAAGCTAATAGAAGAGGGCTACGTGTTTGTGGATAACTGTCAGATGAGAAAGCCTTCCAAAAGGTTGAAAAGGGGGCAAAGCGTAGTCCTTATGGTGCCAGAGCCAGAACCTCTTGACGTTGTTCCTGAGAACATACCCTTAGACGTGGTTTATGAAGACGAGCAAGCCCTGCTTTTAGTAAAACCCTGCGGGCTTGTGGTTCATCCTTCACCGGGCTACACCTCTGGCACTTTGGTAAACGCTCTTCTATACCACGTAAAAAGCCTCTCATCCATAGGCGGGGTGGAAAGACCGGGCATAGTTCACAGACTTGATAAGAACACTGCGGGTCTTATGGTAGTGGCGAAAACTGACCTGTCTCATAAAGCTCTTGGAGAGCAGTTTAAGGACAGAAAAGTAGAGAAATTCTACAGAGCTTTAGTTAAAGGCTTACCGCCTTGGGATTACCAGCTTATAGATACACCCATAGGCAGGCACGCAATAGACAGGAAGAGGTTCGCAGTTAGAGAAGAGGGCAAGCCTGCAAAAAGTGAAGTTTGGGTGCTCCAAAGGTTCAAGAAGCAAGAGGTTAGTCTTTTGAAGGTTAAAATTCACACAGGCAGGACACATCAGATAAGAGTTCACTTGTCTTCCCTTGGATATCCAGTGTTGGGGGATACGACCTACGGTTTTAAAAAGAGCTCCATTCACAGAGACATTCTAAGAGCCATGGGGGACTGTCATATGCTTATAAGCTACCATCTTGCCTTTGAACACCCAGTAAGCAGGGAATGGATGGTTTTTGAAATACAAGACCCAGAACCTTTCAAAAGCACCCTATCACTGATACAACAGCTTGAGGAACAGCTCTCTTAACCTTTGAATTGCACTTTCTCCACCCAGAACTTCCCTAAGCTCCTTAAAGCTCTTCTCCATCTCCTTTTTCAATTCTGGGTTTTCTTCAAACTTTTTAGCAAGCCTGCACAACTTCTCTGGGCTTTTTTGCACCAGCTCTGGGATTACCTCTCTTTGAAGTATAAGGTTTGTTAAAGCCACATGTTTAACCTTTACCAAAAGCCTTCCTATTAAGTATGTAATGGGGTTTACTCTGTAGAAGACCAGATGTGGAGCTCCCAGAAGGCTTGCCTCAAGCTCTGCAGTTCCGCTGGCAAGAAGGGTAAAGTCTGCGTATGCCATTAGGTTATAAGAGGGATTTTCCATATCCTTGGTCGTTAGCAGTTTTACTGGAAAGCCATTAAACTGAGCCTGTAGGTAATCTCTAAAGCTCTCAAAGGTAGGGATAAGCACTGGCAACTTAGGTTTTAAACACTCTAAGACCTTTACCAAGTAGGGTGCATGCCTCTTTATCTCGCTCCATCTACTACCAGGAAGTAGGGCTAAGTATTTTTCACCGCCAGCTACCGCTTTAACCTCCTTCTCTTCAAGGCTGGGTTTGGTAAGGTCTATTAGGGGGTGTCCCACAAAGTGAACGAAAAAGCCTTCTCTTGCATACCTTTTGTAAAAGTCCACTTCAAAGGGTAGTATAACCACCATATGGTCTACCATTCGAGAGATTAGCTTTGCTCTGCCCTCTTTCCAAGCCCAGACCTGAGGCGAGATAAAGTAAATAACCTTCTTTACCTTTTTTCTTATCCTTTTCAAGAGTGGCAGGTTAAAAGCTGGCGCATCGCAGAGTATAAAGGCATCCATCTCGGGTGCCATTTTTTCAATGCGCTTCCATAAACCATAGACAAAAGGCACTTTTGGAACTGCCTCCACTATACCCACTACGGACAGGTCTTCTATCTTAGCCAGACTTTTAAAGCCAATGGACTCAAGCCTTTCATCCGTTATGCCGTAGAATTCAACGCCTGCAATGTCTTTAAAAATGTGGTATACATAATTACTGGCTGAACGCTCGCCCACGGATAGAAAAACCTTCATGAAGACTTTAGGAAGAGAACAAAGGCACCTTCTCCAACCCTTTCTACCCTCGCCCTTACACCTTCCACTGTTACAAATAAGGCATGGTTTATCTCCACCCTGCCCGAACTTCTTATGCTTACATATCTGTCTTCCTCGTAATCTTCTGTAGAGTTTTTAAAGATAACCTTCAGGTATGCTCCGTCATGATGTTCCATGACCTCTGTGAAAACCACGCTCATGTAGTTATTCTCTTCCACACACTCCTTCCAGAGAGCTTCCAGTTCCTCCGCCTTCAGCTCTACTCTCGTGCCAAACTCTATGTCTTCGGGGTCAACGGTCTTTATAAGCTCTTCTATTCTTGGTCTTATGGCATCTCCTACCCTTTTCAACTTTAAGAGAGCTTCCTCTTTGTATTCCTCTTTTATGGGCATAATAATATTTTACCGCTATTCCACTCTTAGAACCACCTTTCCAAAGTGTTTGGAAGATTCTAAAGACCTATGAGCTTCTACCGCATGCTTTAGGTCAAAAACCTTGTCTACCACAGGCTTTAGTATGCCTCTTTCAAAGAGCTCTGTTATCTTAAAAAGGTCTGCTCTCGGACCCATGTATACACCTATAAGCTGTATCTCCCTAACAAAGATGTATCTTATGTCTATTTGAGACTCAGAGCCAGTGGTGGTGCCGAAGAAAACCAACTTTCCACCCTTTTTTAAACACTGAACGCTTTTCCAAAAGGTCGCACTACCCACATGGTCCACCACCACATCAACGCCTTCTTTAAAGAGCTCTCTAACCCTGTTAACCACATCCTCACGGTAGTGGTCTATTACTACGTCCGCACCCAGCTCCTTACACATCTTAGCCTTTTCATCAGAGCCTGCAGTGGCTATGGTAAAGGCGTTAAACAGCTTTGCAACCTGTATGCCGGCTACACCCACACCAGAAGAGCCTGCCCAAAAAAGCACTTTATGGTATGGTTTAATCTGAGCCTTGTTTACCAATGCATTCCAAACGGTAAGGAAAGTGAGTGGATAACTGCTTGCTTCTTCAAAGCTAAGGTTCTTAGGTTTTCTTATAATGTTCCTTGCGGGAACGCTTACATACTGTGCATAGCCACCTTTTGCTTTTAGACCGAGTATGTCGTAGCTCTTACAGTGGTTATCTTGACCAGACTGACAGTCATAACAAACACCGCAAGAAAGCCCTGGAGCAACTATGACTTCATCACCCTCCTCCACGTCCTTTACCAGACTGCCCACCTTCTCTACAACACCACTCACATCAGAACCGAGTATGTGAGGCAAGTCAGGCTTTACCGCCAAAGCACCCATCCTCACCCATATGTCAAGGTGGTTAAGAGCTACAGCCTTGACGCGCACCAGCACATGGCCTTCTTCCAAGGAAGGCTCCCTAAAGTCCTCCACATACCTGAGATTCTCCACACCGCCAAAGTCTCCAAGTATTACCGCTTTCATAGCTTTACCATCCAGTTTTTCTTACACACTCAACCACTCAAAAAGGAAAAACATGGAAAAGCCTCACGACCTGCAGTCTCCCAACATAGCTAAACTCCGCCAAGAATGAAATTGGACTCATGGAGTATGCTTTAGCGTAAGCATTTATTCCACGCCTCAGGTTCAGGGATGTAGCAAGCATCCCTACCAGTAAGCCCATTGCCTTACCTCGCAGGCACTTATACTGTTCACTGTTCAGATTTTGAACAAACTTCCTCATCTGAACGGTAATGGCTTACGGAACGCCGTGTAAACGCATCCTCCACCTGACACGGTCAAGAAGGCAGTAACTAAATACTATATTGAACAACCTTCTTCATGCGGTCAACTAAATCCTGTCCGCTATAGCCTGAGCAAATTCAGAAGTGGATAACGCCTTAGCTTCTATGCCTTGCTTTTTAAAGCCCGAGGCTATGTCTGGCGTTCCGAGCCTGTCTTCTATGGTGCGTTTGACCGCTTGGTATACGAGCGAGGCTGACTCCTTCCAACCCAAGTATTCCAACATCATGGCACCAGAGAGGGTCAGTGAAAGCGGATTAGCCACGCCTTTGCCCGCTATGTCGTAAGCGGTGCCGTGGGTAGATTCAAAAAGAGCGTATCCGTCGCCAATGTTACCGCTGGGAACAAAGCCCGGACCTCCCACAAGAGCGGACGCAAGGTCTGATATATAATCCCCGTTAAGGTTTTGCGTTATAATGACGTCGTAGGCTTCTGGTTTGAGAACCAACTGCATGAGCATCTGGTCTGTTATAACCTTTACCATAAGCACCTGCCCTTCCTTTGGCTCTCCCTCTGTTATAACCCTTCCTTCAAACTCTGGCTCTTTTGCCACATCAAAAGCCCAGTTCATAAAAGCACCTTCCGTAGCCTTCATTATGTTCCCCTTACCCACCACCGCCACTGTTTTTTTGTTGTTCTCCAAAGCCCACCTTAGAGCCTTCCTTACGTGCCTTTTGGTCTTGTATTCGCTCATAGGCTTTACGGTTATACCGCAGTCCTCT
>JANWYC010000006.1 GCA_025057245.1 Aquificaceae bacterium
TAATGGCGAGTTTTTCTTGGTTATAGAAATAACGGAGAGGCTATTCATGGAAGATTTTGACAGGGCGGTTGATATCTTACAAAGGCTCAGAAATAAAGGTTTATACAAGGTTGCTCTGGATGACTTTGGCACTGCCTACTCCTCCCTTAGTTACCTTTCAAAGATACCAGTGGACGTGCTTAAGATTGACATATCCTTCGTTCGTGAGATGTTAACGGATAAAAGGATAAACTCCATAGTAAGGTATCTTATAAAACTGGCGGACGAGCTGGGTATAGAGACTCTGGCGGAGGGCGTAGAAAGAGAAGACCAATTAGAGTTTCTGCGGTATAGCGGATGCACCTATGTTCAAGGCTATCTACTCGGCAAACCCATGCCTGAAGATGACGCCTTAGAAATTGTTAGACGGAATGGTAATTCATCGGACATAGAAAATGACTAAAGTAGCATTGACCATACGAATACTGTGGTAAAGGTCAACACTATAAGAAGCACCACGCTCATAACTATACCATGTTTGAAAAAGTCCGCGGGCGTAAACTGGTTTGAGCCGTAGGCTATGGCATTGGGCGCCGCACCTATAAGTAAAATAAAGGGCATGCCGGAAGTTGCCAGAGCGGTATAAAGAACAAGCTCAGGCTTTACGCCCAGATAACTGGCTATAACCAAGGTTATGGGTAGGCTGATGGCTATAGCCGCTACGTTCATTATGAAGTTGGTCAGCACTAGAATAAGAAAAGCAACTCCTAAAAGGAAAACAAGCCAGTGGGCATCCTTAAAAAGACTGAGCCAATGCACAGCCATCCACTGAGCTGCGCCAGTTTTCCAAAGACAAAAACCCAAGCTCATGGCACCGCTGAAAAGTAGGATTATGTTCCAAGGTATCTCCTCAAGCTCCTTTAGCGTGAGTATGCCAGTTAGGAAAAAGACTAACGTGCAGATAAGTATTATGGCAGACCTGTCTATGGGTTTGAGCTGAGGCAGAACGGACTGTAAAGCCATCATAGTTATCACACCAAAAACAGTTAGAAGAACCAGTTTTTCCTGATAGGTCATAGGACCCATTTCCCGAGACATGACCCTTATCCTCTCCCTCAGACCGGGAATGCGATCCTTTTCTGGCTTAAGAAATAAAATGAAGTAAAGCCATATAATTAGAACCATTAGCCAGCCTATGGGGAGCATGAATTTGGTAAGCTCAAAAAAGCCTATATCTCTACCAGTAAACTCTCTAAACATACTTACCGCCGCAGGCGTCCTTGCGGCACCGAGGAAGGTTACCACGCTACCCGCACCTGCAGAGTAAGCCATTCCTATGAAAACAGCCTTTCCAAATTGGGTCCCTCTATCTCCATCCGCATACAGAGCATGCACCGCAAGAAGTATGGGGAAGACAGTAGCCGCCGCCGCCGTATGAGCCATAATGTGAGAGAGACCAGCGGTTATGACTATACAACCGAGTAGTATTAGGCTCGTCCTCTCTCCGACAAACTCCAACATTTTGTAAGCTATTCTTCTAGTAAGACCGGTTTTGGTAAAAGCGGCACCCATTACCACAGAGCCAAATATAAACATCACCGCAGGGTCCATGAAATCTCTAAAGGCTTCTTTGGCAGGTCTTATGAAAAAGAGCACCTGAAGAACGCCGATGGCTATAGAAGTGACACCTATGGGAATAACCTCCGCAACCCACCACACTCCTGCGAGAAGAAAGAGGGCTATTGCACCCTTTCCTTCCTTACTAAGAGTAAACCTGTTGCCAGATGGGTCTATAGCATCGGGCAAAGGAGGTGAAAAATATACTGCGAGAAAAAGAACTATACCAAGAAGTATAAAGAAAATCCTTCTCCAGTTTACTTTCTCTCCCTCAACCATCTTGTTTACCTGTTATCAACTTTGCTACTTCCGTAAACACATCTACGAAGCGCACTACACCTAAAACTTTACCCTCTTGCACCACTGGCAAGACCATTATATTACCGTTAAGCATCAAGTAAAGAGCCTTGGTTATGGGGTCTTCTGGGCTCAAAGTGGCACTAACAGGGCGAAGAACTTCCTTTATTTTTCTGCTTTTGGCTATTCTTTTTGCATCCGAGAGAATATCTTGCCAGATAAAGCTCAGAGCTACATGCTCCTGAAGCTGTCCCTGATACCCTTTTACTTCTCTTAGGAAAGAAGGAAGTATGCCTTCTATAAGGTTCATCATAGACAAAATTCCTACAAGCTTTGCGTCTTTACTGAGAACCAAAACATTTCTGTATTCCCTACCTTCTTCAAATGTCTTTTCAAGAAGGGAAAAGGCATTTTCCAAAGGCTCGTCCTCTCCAAGAGAAGGATATAGGCTTATTGGAACCATCAGGTCTTTTGCCTTTGTGTTTTTATCAAGCCCACCCATCTTTCTTCAGACGCCCCTTTGCGTATTCCATCAGACCACCCGCTTTAAGTATTTCCATAAGAGTTTCAGGAAACTTGGTAGCATGATATTCTTTGCCCTTCGTTAAGTTCCTTACAACTCCTTTTTCTAAATCCACTTCCACCTCGTCGCCGTGGTCTGTCTCCTCCACCGCCTGTGGAGCTTCAACTATGGGAAGTCCTATGTTTATGGCGTTTCTGAAAAATATTCTGGCAAAGGAAGCGGATATAACCACTGGCACGCCTGCGTATTTTATGGCTATGGGAGCGTGTTCCCTTGAAGAGCCTGAACCAAAGTTCCTACCAGCGAGAATTATGTCTCCCTGCTGGTGCTGTTTTGCAAACTCTGGATGTTCCGAGTCTTCCATTACATGTTGGGCAAGCTCGTAGGGGTCTGAAGTGTTGAGATACCTTGCTGGTATAATCTGGTCTGTATCCACATTATCACCGAACTTCCACACTCTGCCTCTAATAATCATGGTAAGAAATTATATTACAGAACGCTTTGGGTGAGATACATGCTCAGTTTTTTGAGGTTTAATTAAGCACGCTAATATCCACAATTAGCCTTTGAACTCTAAAACTAAGAAAACTCCTGCTCATTAGGAGCGAATTTTTATATTGTTATATAGTTGAACTCAAATTCCAAAGTGGCTGAATATCCAGCCTTACAGAGCTTTTAGGTGAGGCATTTCTAAACTCTTTTAGAAAAGTGTTGAAAAATGGAACATTCTTAGACCCATCAGACGATTGGTTTTTAGAGTGGAGCTATACCGTCACAACTTTTCATACAACTTGCTTTTTTGTGGACTATAATAAGAACGTATGGAACTAAACTGGGTTATATTTGGAGTAGTAGTATTCATTGCACTTTTCCTTGACCTTTTTGTCTTTCATAGAAATCCTCATAAGATATCTCTAAAGGAAGCTCTCCTGCTTTCCGCTTTTTGGATAGCTGTAGGTGTTGCCTTCGGGGCTTACGTATACTACACAAAGGGCTACGATAGAGGAGTAGAATACATGACCGGTTACCTCCTTGAGAAGGCTCTTAGTCTTGATAACATATTTGTGTTTATCTTGATTTTTTCCTACTTTAAAGTTCCAGAAGAGTTCAGGCATAAAGTGCTTTTTTGGGGCGTGTTTGGGGCTATTTTTTTCAGGGCTATTTTTATCTTTGCGGGCTTAGAGCTTATAAAACACTTTCACTGGATTGTATATGTGTTTGGTATAATCCTTATAGTATCCGCTATTAAGCTCTTGACTACGGAAGAAAAAGAATTCCATCCAGAGAAAACTCTGGTTTATAGAATAGCAAAAACCTTTATACCACTCAGACCAAACTACATTGACGGTAAGTTTTTTATAAAAGAAGGTGGAAAGTTATTTGCCACACCCATGTTCCTCGCTCTTATGTTCGTTGAAAGTTCTGATATTATGTTTGCCATAGACTCCGTGCCTGCCATTCTTGCCATATCCAACGACCCTTTCGTAGTTTACACTTCTAACATATTTGCCATACTTGGGTTAAGGTCTCTGTATTTTGCGGCTGCTGGCATTTTACCTTTGTTCCATCTTCTTCACTACGGATTATCCTTCATACTCGGCTTTATAGGCGTGAAAATGCTCATTTCCGACTTTTACAAGATACCGGTGGAAGTTTCCCTTCTCCTTATTGGAAGCGCCATTTTCATCTCAACAATAGCATCTCTGATAATAAAGAAAAAAACTTAACATACGGGGTTAGAAATTAGGGAATTATAATGCTTTGTCCAAAAATGCCATCTGACATCTGACATTTTAGTCACTCTCAAATTTGAGCCCGATTTTATAAAAGCTCTTGAAAATCTTACGAGTCAGAGAAGAAAGCTTATCAGACAATTAGATATTAGACGTAGCAGAAGTGAGAATAATCATAAACAGAACTGTATCACTCTACGGACCTACAAGGCTCGTGGTGGAAGACTTGAAATACTCTCTCTCAAAAGGTTGATAATCAACTTTCTGAAGGCGTTAAAGAGAGTATTTATAAGTTGGGGGTTAGAGAGATAAAAAACAAGCTAAAAGAACTTCAGGAAGAGTATGACGTAGAGGTGATTTGCTTCAATCCAGCGTATACTTCTCAGGCTTTTAGTGAATGTGGCTAAGTGGATGTCGTAAACTTCCTGTAAGCCAAAGCGGAGATGCTTATTAGACAATTGCGTATTATAGTATAATACATAATGCATTGCAAAAAAGGGTAAATACATTAAGAAGGAATACAGAAGTTGGTATTGTATGTAGTTAAGAGAGCTCTGTGAGATTTGGTAAGCATGTGGATAGCCCAAGACAGGTTTTTAGAGAGGTGTATGAGAGTGCTGTGAGTTGTTTGGGTTCATATAGGTCCTCTCGTGAGAGTTTTGGAAACATCCTTGAGCTTTCTGCATGAAGTTCTGTTTTATACTATAGACAAAGCAAATAACAAGTAGAAGTGAGTTTGAATGTCCACTCTGTGGCAAAAACTTCACGCTGACTTGAATGCATCCAGAAACATGCTTAGCCGTGTCAAGTGAAGGATGCGTTTATACGGCTTAAGGCAAGAGCCCTTGCTATTCAGGTTAGAGGGTTTTCAGAGAGCCCTGAGTAATGAGCGGAATGAACGCTTACGGGGTAAGACATTGAACTCACTCACAGGTTTACCTGCCACAGTCCCTAAACATTAGACATGGAATAAATTCCCATGCTAAGGAATACTCTCTTGAATGTGCTAAACACGGCTATATTTAGGAATTTTACTCCTTTCCAACCATTTTCAGAAGATTCTTGGTTATCTCCTCGGTGCTACTGCCCGCATACACAAAGCCGTTTTTCATACTACAATCCTTCTTGCCACACAGGCTACCCAGAGATACCGTCTCTTCTTTTACCTTAAGAAGTAGGCTGGATGGTAGGAATAGGGATTGTCCGTCAGTGTAGAAGTCGTTAGCCTTTATGGAGAGCTCTACACCATCCGCTTTAAGAGTTAAACTACGATAGGCTTTTCCTAAGTATACTTCCACATCCTCACGAGAAGAGAGGCGTTCGTATATGTCTTTTATTGGACCTTCTGCTGGTTCAAACTTTACATAATCCTTTACGGTGTAGCATTCGTTAAACAAGGCGTAGGGGCAAGTTCTTGCACAGTAAGAGTGGTCTATGCTTTTGAAAAGCTCACCTAAGGCGTAGCCCTTAGATGGAAGTATGTTTTCCTTACCGAGCTTGTCTAAAAAGCCAGAGCGTCTCATAACATCTTCCACAGGTCCTTTGACGTTGACGAATACCAGATTTATACCCCTCTTCCTGGTGTTCTCAAGAAAGTCGTTCAGGGCATCAAGTGCGGTTCCATCCATGTAGTTAACGGATTCACAGTCTATTACCAGATGTTTAAGAGCGGGTTTTTGCTCCGCAATATCTCCGATTTCTTCCAGTATGTTGTCAGTATTGGCGTAGTAAAAGGATGCCTCTGGTCTTACCATCTCTATTTGCGGACAGGTGGGGAGGTTGCTACTCTCTGCGTTCACAAAGGTCTTGCTTACTGGGTCTCTGGACATTCTCACTATCCTAGGATAAAGACTTCTCCACAGGAAAAGGGACAAGGAGAGGAACATGCCTATAAAAATGGCGTAGTCTGGTTTCATGATAAAGGATAGGGCAAAGGTGGTTATGGCGGATATGCCGTCGTATCGGTTTGTCTTCCAAAGGTGGCGGAAGTATTCTGGTTTTACCAAACTAACTACTGCGGTAATAACCACCGCAGAGAGAACCGCCCTTGGAAGGTAGTAAAGAAGGGGTGCTACAAAGAACACAGTAGCCAGAACAAAGCTGGCGCTTACGATGTTTGCCATGCCAGTTTTTGCACCAGACTGGAAGTTTACCGCAGAGCGGGAGAAAGAACCACTGACTGGAAAGCTTTTAAAGAAAGAACCTATAAGGTTTGCAAGACCTTGACCTATAAGCTCTTGATTTACATCTATCTTTTGCTTGGTTTGACTGGATATAAACTTGGCTATGGCGTAGGCTTCCATAAAACCCACCATGGCAACTATAAAAGCCTTGCCTACCATGGTGTCAAGCAGTTCAAGGTCTATCGAAGGTAAGGAAGGAAAGGGTAAGCCTTGAGGTATGTTTCCTACAACCCTTATGCCAAGACTTTCAAGGGAGAAGAAGTAAGACAAAGCGGTAAACAGCACTACCACCACCAAGGCGGACGGAAAGTTTTTGTTTATCTTCCTGAGACCTACTATAAGTGCTATGGATGTCAAACCCACTAAGAGTGTGTATACATTAGTCTTTGGTATGTTTATGATTATTTCGTATATGTTCTGAAATATGAGCTCCTTCTGTTCTATCTTTATGCCTAAGATGGCTGGCACTTGAGTAGTCATTATGATGATAGCCGCTGCGTTGGTAAAGCCCACTATGACTGAGTGGGAGACAAAGTTCACCAAAAAACCCAGTCTGAAAACACCAAGAGTGAGTTGGATTATACCCACTATAAAAGCCATGAGAATGGCAAGTTCTATAAACTTCTCTTCACCCGGCTTTGCGAAGGAGGAGATAGACACAAAGGTAAGGAAGGCTACTATGGCTACAGGACCAGTGGCAAGCTGGGCGGAGCTCCCAAAAAGAGCGGCTATAATGACTGGTATGGAAGCGGCGTAGAGACCGTATACGGGCGGTAAGCCGGCTATGAGTGCATATGCCATGGACTGGGGAACAAGCACCACCGCTACAGTAAGACCAGCTATAAGGTCAGAGCTAAAAGTGTTCTTGTCGTAGCCTTTAAACCATTTGAGAAAGGGCAGGAACTTTTCCATGGAATAAAATACTACCACAAAAAATACCCTTAAGTCCTTCAGAATTAACTTATAATCTTGTAAGTGCTGATTAACCTTGCGGTTTTTCAATTCAGACCAGTCTTAGGGAATGTGGAAAGAAACCTGTCCGTTGCTCTTCAAGCACTGGAGAGTTTGGAAGAGGGTTCTTTGGTAGTTTTGCCAGAGATGTGGCAGTGTGGGTTTGACTATCCAAACTTGAAAAAGCACGCTGAGGCAACCAGTAAGGTTATACAAGAGGTCAAAAGGCTATCAAAGGATAAAAGCCTGACAGTGGTAGGTAGCTATCCTTTAGAAGCGGAGGGCGGTTTATACAACAGCGTCCTTATAGTGAGCGAGGGCAACATAGTGGGCGTAAGGCATAAGATAAAACTTTTTCCTCTGTATGATGAGCAGAAACACTTTACTCCGGGGAGAGAGAATCCAGTGTTTCAGGTAAAAGGCATTAGCGTAGGCGTTCTCGTGTGTTTTGAGCTAAGATTCCCTGAGCTTTCTTGGGCTTTGAGAGAGGCTAAGGTGCTTTTAGTTCCTTCCATGTGGGGGGCAAAGAGGAAGGAACATCTTATGGTGCTTTCTAAAGCAAGGGCGGTAGAGAATCAGTGCTTTTTAGCTCTTTCCAACTGCTGGGGTAGAGTGGGGGAGGAGGATTTTGCCGGCTGTTCTGCGGTTTACAGCCCTTGGGGTGAGGTGTTAGCCTTCTCTGAAAAGGGCGACACTCTGCTTCAGGTTAAGGTAGACCTCAAGGATGTGGATGCGGTTAGGCGTCTTATACCTGTGATTTAAAATATCTACACATGGCATACTACATCTTTGTAACCGGTGGTGTTCTTTCCTCTCTGGGTAAGGGTGTAGCCTCCGCTTCCATAGCTTCCCTCCTTGAAGAGCAAGGTTTGAAGGTAAACATACAGAAGTTAGACCCATATCTAAACGTAGACCCTGGAACTATGAGCCCTTATCAGCACGGTGAGGTTTACGTCACAGAAGACGGAGCGGAGACTGACCTTGACTTGGGCTACTATGAGAGGTTTACCAGTAGGAACATGAGCAGGAAAAACAACGTGACTGCGGGTAGGGTCTACTACAACGTAATAAAGAGGGAGAGGGAAGGTGGATACTTGGGTGCAACGGTGCAGGTAATACCACACATAACTGACGAGATAAAGAGGCTTATAAGGGAAGCGGAGGAGGACTGCGACGTGCTAATAGTAGAGATAGGCGGAACGGTAGGAGACATTGAGGGTCTTCCTTTCCTTGAGGCGGTGCGTCAGCTTTCTATGGAGCTTGGTAGGGAAAAGACACTCTTCGTTCATATCACCTACGTTCCTTACATAAAAGGTGCTGGTGAGCTGAAAACAAAACCCACACAGCATTCAGTTAAAGAGCTTCGAGCAATAGGTATACAGCCTAACGTCATACTCTGCAGGTCTGATGTGGAAATACCAGAGAGTATAAAGGAAAAGATAGCACTGTTTACTAACGTAGATAAATCTGCGGTTATATCCGCACCAGATGTGGAATTTATATACGAAGTTGCACTGCACCTGAAAAAGCAGGGTATGGACAGGCTTATAGCTAAGCACTTCAATCTGGAATACAAAGAGACAAAAAGCAAGTGGGAAGGCATAGTTCACATACTGAGAAACACTCAAAGAGAGGTAAAGGTTGCCCTCGTGGGTAAGTATGTTTCTCTAAAAGACTCTTACAAGAGCGTGGCGGAGGCTTTGCTACACGGCGGTATTGCCAACCGCACGAGGGTGCACGTGGAATGGGTAAACTCAGAGGATTACAGCCAAGAGCTCCTCGAACGCTTGGATGGTATAATCGTGCCGGGAGGTTTTGGGGGTAGAGGCATAGAGGGAAAGCTAAAGGCTTTAACCTTTGGCAGAGAGAGAAAAAAACCAACTTTTGGTATATGTCTCGGCATGCAACTTATGTGCGTAGAGTTTGCAAGGGAGGTTTTAGGTCTAAAGGATGCAAATTCCACCGAGTTTGACCCTTTTACGCCCAATCCTGTTATAGACATCATGGAAGAGCAAAAATCCATAAAAGAGCTGGGTGGAACCATGAGGCTCGGCTCCTATCCCTGTAAACTGGTGGAGGGAAGTATGGTGAGAAAAATATACGGAGCTGAGCTAATACACGAAAGGCACAGGCACAGATACGAGTTTAACAACAAATACAGAGAAGACTTCCAAAAAGCGGGTATGGTGTTTTCTGGCTTATCACCAGATGACAGACTTGTGGAGATAATAGAGCTTAGCGGTCATCCGTGGTATATTGGTTGTCAGTTTCATCCAGAGTTTAAGAGTAAACCCTTTAAGCCGCATCCTCTTTTCGTATCCTTTATCTCCGCTTGTTTAGAAGGTCAATAATCGCTACGTCTGGTGGTGAAAAGAGCCTCATAGGTGGACCGCCAGTTCCTACGCCTTTGCTAACATACAAATAGCCGTGGGAGAGTTTGTGAAAGCCCCTGTCAGCAAGGAACATTTTTGTAAGCACGAGCTTACCCACAGGGTAGTAAACTCCGCCGTGAGTATGCCCAGAGAGCATTAGGTCAAAAAGCCCGTAAGCTTGTTTTTCGAGCTCTGGTCTGTGTTTCAGGTATAGAACAAAGCTCTCTTTACTTGCCTTTTGCAATAGAGCGGTGTCTGACAGCGTGCTGGTGCATTTTTGAAAAAACCTACAATCCCTGTCGTCCATACCCACTATGGTAAGGTTATGCTCTTCTAGATAGACTACTTCACCTCTTAAGAGCTTGAAACCCGCCCTTTGCATAAAGTCTATTGCTTGTTCAACACCTCTGTAATACTCGTGGTTGCCCAGAACTGCGTATTTTCCCAAGGGTGGTCTCATTTCAGACAGAGCTCCCGCAAGATGAAGCTTGTTTCTCATATTGCCGTCCACCAAGTCTCCCGTAGAGACCACCATATCTGGCTTCTCCCTTCTGTAAACGTCCATAACCAGCCTTATCTTATCCATTCCCATCACAGGTCCTAAATGCATGTCTGATGTGTGCAGTATTCTTATCCTTTCAACGCCTTTTGGTAGTTTGTCTGTTTCCAGAGTGAATCTCTCTACTCTAAGGTTCAGCGTCTCATAGTGGCTGTAAGCTGAGAGGGTAAGGGATAGGGTTAAGACCACTAGGAGGGCAGTTCTGTGAGATGGTGTGGGTAAAGGGTTTATGTGTAGAAACTTTTTAGACAAGAATACGAGACCTCTGTATAGGTCCACGAACAAACCTATGAAAAAAGAGTAGAACAGAAAACCCAACCAGAAGAGCCCAAGCAAGGCGGTAATGTATGCTATCTGAGGGCTTGCGTGCGCGTCCGCATACCTCCATACAAAGGGCGAGAAAAAGCCAAGCGAAAAGGGCACTAAGGCAAGCAACCTTAAGTGGGTTTTACTGATTGCCGGTTTGAAAAACCTTAAAAAGGTGTAGATATGCATGAAGATAAAAACAGTCAGAAAAAGTGGAATGAACCACCTCATAGACTTAATTTATAACCAAACCCTCTCACCGTTTGCACCGCCTTTCCTTCTTCTCCCAACTTTTCTCTGAGCTTTTTTATGTGAACGTCCACAGTTCTGTCATAAACGTCCCTCTTAAGCACGCTATCTATAAGATACTCCCTGCTTACTGGCTTTCCGTGGTTCTCTAAAAGGGCGGATAGGATGCGAAACTCTGTGGGCGTAAGGTCTATAAGCTCCCCACCTCTCCTAACCTCCTTCTTGTCAAGGTCTATCTCAAGACTTCCAAGTTTAAAAATGGTGTTTTTCTTCTCCTTTCCCGCTCTACGCAAGACAGCCTTTACCCTCGCTATTAATTCCTTAATGGAGAAAGGCTTCGTTATGTAGTCATCCGCACCAAGAGAGAAACCCTTTAGCTTATCCCTTTCCATATCTCTGGCGGTTATGAAGATAATGGGTAGGTCTTTCAGCGTAGGGTTGTTCCTCACATACTGGGCTATTTTAAAGCCGTCATAGTCAGGAAGCATTACATCAAGAAGTAATAGGTCAGGTGTGTGAGACTCTAAGGTCTCTATGGCTTCTTTCCCTCTTAACCTTACTACAGGCTCATAACCTTCTTTCCTAAGGTTATAGGCTATAAGCTCCGCAAGGTCCCTATCGTCCTCCACCACAAGCACGTTTTCACTTTTTTTAACCATGGCTTTACTTACTTAATAATATAGCAACACGCCGGGTGAGAAATTGGAAAATCACAAATTATGGTGCTCCACACTCAACCGCTTCAGAATTTGAACCTGACTATGCAGAAACCTGATAAAAAACTTCTAAACCAGCTTTTTTAAATCCAAAGGGCTTTCAAGTATGAAGTCTGGCTTTTCCTCCTTTACCCTTACGTAGCCCCACATAGCTAAGCCTCTGTTTACACCAGCCAGCCTTCCCGCCTTCAGGTCCGTATCCGTATCACCTATCATAATAGCCTCTTCTGGAGAAACCCTCACAGACTTCATAACTTCCAACAAAGGCAGCGGCGACGGTTTTTTCTCAGGATAGGTATCGCCGCCCACAAGACAACAAAAGTAGTCCGTAAGACCAAGCTTCTCTAATATAAAGCTGGAGAGGCTTTCCATTTTGTTAGTTACCACCGCAAGCTTTATGCCCCTATCTTTTAGATATTTCAATGCTTCCTCCACACCCTCAAAAGGTTTTGTATAGCAAACCGGCTCAGCCATGTAGTGTTCTCTAAAAACTTCAAGAGCCTCTTCAAGGAGCTCATCTGAGAAAAACCTGCTAAGGAGTTCCCTTGCTCCACCTCCTACCATATGTTTTACATCCTCTATATCTACTTGCTGTCTTCCGAATTGTCTAAGTGTTTTGTTTAAGTGTATACCAATGTCTTTGTAAGAGTCTATCAACGTTCCATCAAGGTCAAAAAGAACCGCTTTTAAATACATTTTGTTTTCATGTAATCCATGTATTTTTCTTCTTTATACATCTCTTCTTTGACAAACCTTATGCTACAGGCAAGGTTTTTCGGTGGCTGATATCCGGGTAAGTGTAGTAAGATTTTACCCTCCTTGTTGTAGAAAAAAACCTGAGGAAAAGAGTTTACCTTTAGATACCTTGCCAGCTCTTCCTCCGTGCTTATAGTCTCTTTACCTTTCAATATATGCCTGACCTTTGCATTACTCTCATAAAGTATGCTTTGAACATCCATACCCTGAAGCTCTCTTGCTATCTCTTCTTTCTGAAGGTCTCTTCTAAGCTGTTTACAGTATATACAACTTTCACTTTCCACTATTAGCATTGCATAATCGTTTTTTGGTATTAGACTCTTTGTTTCAATCTGAGACGTATCCTTTTTCTGACAGGATAAAAGACTTAAAACACCTAATGCCAGAAGCCACTTCCTCATGAGTAATAATTTTAACCAGAATACAGTAAGTCAGGTGAGAAATTGTTTCGTCTAAAAAATAATTTCTGATGTCTCACGCTTGGCAACTTCAGAATTTGAGCCTGATTATATAAGAGTTCGTAAAACTCTTGTGAATCAAAGACGAGAGATTTATTAAACAGTTGGATATTAACACTACACAGACCGCACGAAGATTTGGATGTAAAGTCTTAGAGAATGTTTTTTTGAACACCGCAGAAACTACTAAGCTTTTAACCTGAAGCCCTTCTTAAGCGCCTCCTCTACCCACCCAAAGCAGATGTTGTGGTTTTCCTCAAGTCTTTTCCTCAGTCTGTTTAAAAAATCCCTTAACTCTTCAAGCTCCTCCGCACTCATGGTTGGTATGTCTTTTAACAGCTCTTCCAGCCCCTCTCTCAGTGGTTCTACGTTGAAGGGGTCTGTGGATAGCTTCTCAAGATTTTTGAGCCTCTCTTTCAGATTTTGCATGTCTTTTATTATAGATTGCATTTGCTTTTTTCGGGAATAATCCTTGAAGCTTGACATTCAAACACTTTAGACACCGCATAAATGACTATGAGGATGGGAACTACAAAGCTTTATAATTTTAATCTATGCGCGTAGGTATATTGGGTGGTGGACAGCTGGGCTGGATGACGGTGATGGAAGGTAAAAGAATGGGTTTTAAGTTTTCCGTTCTTGACCATGACCCAGAATCACCAGCCAGTAAGGTAGCAGACCGCTGGTTTCCACCAGAGAGGGTAGAAGACTTTATAAAAGCATCAGAAGTCATAACTTACGAGTTTGAACATATACCTCAGGAAGTTTTGGAAAAGGTTTACGACCTTACCATTCCCTCCGTTAACCTATTGGAGCTAAAAAGGAGTAGAATAAGGGAGAAAGAATTTTACAGAAAGGAAGGTTATCCCACACCAGATTTTATTATATCCAGCGGAGACAGACTAAGCGAAGATATTAAGACCTTTGGGTTTCCTTGCGTGGTAAAGGCTGAAAAGCTAGGCTACGACGGGAAAGGTCAATATAGAGTTTTTTACTCTGAAGACGTAGACTACATCTTAAAAAACCACCACTCTGAAGAGAAGTTCTTGGTAGAAAGGCTTGTGGACTTTAACTTTGAATTTTCCCTCATAGGCGTTAGAGACTCAAGAGGTAACAGGAAGATATATCCTCTCACCGTAAATTATCACGAAGGAGGCATACTTCTTTACAATTCCACCAGAGCTCTTCAGATAAAAGAAGCGGAGGAAATTCTGTTGTCTCTTATGGAAAATCTTAACTTAGTGGGTCTCATTGCGGTGGAGTTTTTCTACACATGGGATGGTAAAGTGCTTATAAACGAAATGGCACCCAGACCTCATAACACTGGGCACTATAGCTTGGATGGATGCTACACTTCTCAGTTTGAAAACCTTCTTAGGGCTGTATGCGGATTGCCTCTCGGTTCCACAAGACTAAAAGCACCCTCTGGCATGGTTAACATCCTCGGTTTGTCTCTTGAGGATATAAGCTTACAAGAGCTCCTCTCTGTAGATGGGTCAAAGCTTTACTGGTATGGTAAAAGTAAAAAGCCAAGGAGGAAGATGGGGCATATAAACATTACAGCTACAACAGAGCAGGAGCTGGAAGAGAAGATTGAAAGACTTCTCAACCTTATATACTCTCATGAGCCTTCTTAAGGAATTTTTAAGTCAGGTAGGGGAGGGCTATCTTCTCATAGATAAGGATAACAGAGTGATTTTTGGAAACGAGTTTCTTATAAAAAGGGGTATTCTAAAAACAGATTTTGAAGGAAGACCATACTACGAGTGCTTGAATAACCTTACTGTAGTCAGTTGTATTGCGGAGGCAATCTCGGAGAAAAAGAGTAAGCTATGCCACTTCCATCACGAAGATAGCGAGTATTCTCTGTACACCTTCGTTGGAACTGAGCTTACAGTAGCTCGTTTTTCCGACATCACAGAGCTAAAGAGATATGAAAGGTCAAGAAGGGAGTTTGTCGCCAACGTCTCTCACGAGCTTAAAACACCCATAGCAGTGTTAAAAAGCCTTCTGGAGACACTTTACGAGGAAGAGGAAAGGGAAGAAAGAAAGGCTTTCCTTGAAAAGGCACTGAAGCGAGTAGAAGACATGAGAAGGCTGGTAGAAGACCTTTTAATTATCACCAAACTGGAGTCTGGCGAGGAGAGGATAAAAAGAGAAGAGGTGGATTTGAGGTCTTTGACAGCAGAAGTTTTTGAGCTTTTTGAGCCTAAGGCTAATACTATGTCAGTTTCGTTGAAAAATCTGGTGCAGGAGGACATAAAAGTTAAAGGAGATTGGGATAAACTCTTTCTTCTTTTGAAAAACCTTGTGGACAACGCCATAAAATACAACAGAGAGGGTGGCACTGTAGAGGTAAAGGCTTACTTAAATAACGATAGTTGTGTCTTAGAAGTTCACGATACTGGCATAGGTATACCTAAAGAACACTTACCTTTTATTTTTGAGAGATTTTACAGAGTGGAACCCTCTAGGTCAAGGGAGATGGGTGGAACGGGTCTCGGACTTTCTATAGTCAAACACATAGCCTTATCTCACGGAGGCAGGGTTGAAGTTAAAAGCAAAGAAGGAAAGGGTAGCACTTTTACCGTATATCTGCCCTTAGAGTAGATGTCCGAGTTTAAGTTTTTTAGTTTCTAAATATCTCTGGTTATGCTCGCATGTTTGAGTCTTGAGCGGAACTCTTTCTACCACCTCCAGACCATAACCTTCCAGAGCGACTATTTTTCTCGGATTGTTAGTAAGTATTCTCATCCTTTTCACACCCAGGTCAAGGAGTATTTGAACCCCTATGCCGTAGTCTCTCAAGTCCGCTGGATATCCCACCTTTTCGTTAGCTTCCACGGTATCGTAACCTATGTCTTGCAGATGGTAAGCTTTTATCTTGTTGACTATGCCTATCCCCCTACCCTCGTGACCCATGATATATACCAGCACGCCCTTACCTTCCTGTGCTATAGCTTCCATAGCGGACTCAAGTTGTGACCTACAATCACAGCGAAGAGACTTAAACACATCCCCCGTAAGGCACTCAGAATGCACTCTGACAAGCACAGGCTCATTTTCTTTCCACTCACCCATAGTTAAAGCTACCTGTTCTTCACCAGTTAGTATGTGTTTGTATGCGTGTATCTTAAAGAACCCATACCTCGTAGGCAAGTTTGCAGTAGCCTCTCTTACCACTAATCTTTCCCTTCTAAGCCTGTAGCGTATTAGGTCCGCTATGGTTATTATCTTTAGGTTAAACTTCTTAGCAAACTCCATAAGGTCTGGAAGCCTTGCCATGGTGCCATCATCCTT
>JANWYC010000070.1 GCA_025057245.1 Aquificaceae bacterium
AAGCTTTTTGTCCTTTTGTTGCTTTAACTGAATTACATCTGGGTCAATAAGAATTTCTCCTCTCTTAATTAGTTCTTTACTTTGCTTTCCACGACGACCTCTCATAGCATCATATTATCCCATAACTTTGTTAAATTGGGATAGAAAACTGCACATTGTTGCTATCGTAAGCTGAAGCTGAGATGCTTGTTAGACAACTGAGTGTTAAAAGTTAAGCTAATGATTGTCATGATTTTGACTAGTGCGGTTAACCTGAACATATTACTCATATAGTCAAGCATTTTGCTTAGACTTTATAGTGCGGTTTACTAAAGCCCTGTATAACTTCAGTTTTACTCCTTTCTGCTTAGTCTCTCTAGTTCCATGCGCATGGCGGACAGCTCCATTTCCTTCGCTAAGATTTCTCTGTCTTTCTCAAGGATAACTCTCTGAAGCTCAAGCTCCTTCTGATTTATGACATGCTCTTTCATCTTTAAAGATTCCTGAAGCTCTTTTATTTTCTTTTCCTTTTCATCTATGGCTAACTTTAGGCGTTTGTTTTCCTCTTCCTTTTTTAGGCATGCTTCCTTTGCCCTTTCCAGCTCTTTAGTTAAAAACTCCATCTCCTTCTCTCTTATGGCTAAAAGAGTATAAAGGCTTGATAGTTCGTGCAGAAGCTGTTCTTTTTGCTGTTCCTTTTGCATAAGCGTAGACATGTAAGTGGCTATCAGGCTTCCCTCAAGGGTAGATTTTAGGTTTTCAAGGTTCGTCTGAAGGCTTTTTTCCTTCTCTTCCTTTGCTTCTCTCAAGCCTTTTATGTAGTCCAACTCCTCCTCTGTCAGGTAAACATACCAAACACCATCTTCTTCTTTTCTACCTTTAAGCACACCCGCTCTTATGCGGTTTTTGACAGTGTTCAAGGAAAGGTTTGTGTAAGTGGCATACTCTGATGCCTTGATTTTGACATAGTCCATGACAACCTCCTTTAAGAGTTTGACATTATATTACATAAATTGATGTCAAGTGTCAACTGATGTCATACGATAAGGTAGCGAGAAAGGTATGTTAATATAATTTCTATTATGTTAACACATCTCCGAACCACGTTAAGAAAGAGCTCCAAAGTGCGTAAGCCCACACTCGCTGAACATCAGATGGCAGGTGATATTTTGGACAGAACTAACCTTTTAACAAAATAGCTCAACGCTTTCTTGATTTCTCACTCGCCGTGCTTTACCGCAGACTGCAAAGGGATATTCTACTAAAGCCGTGTAGAAACTTAAAAAACTTACTCCAGCTTTTCAATAACAAAATTTCTGTTGGTGTATATGCATATCTCCCCCGCTATTTCAAGGGATATTTTAACTATATCCTCTGCGCTCATGTCCGTGTTTCTGTAAAGGGCATAGGCTGAGGCTCTGGCATAGTCCCCTCCCGAACCTATGGCAAGCACTGGCTCATCTGGTTCAATAACGTCGCCCGTTCCAGACAGCAATAGCATACGCTCTCTATCCGCAACCAAGAGAAGAGCTTCCAGCCTTCTTAAATTCCTATCCATCCTCCAGTCTTTGGCAAGCTCTACGCAGGCTCGGAGTAGGTTTCCTCTAAACTCCTCCAGTTTAGCTTCCAATCTCTCCAAAAGGGAAAGACCATCAGCCGCAGACCCTGCGAAACCAACAAGAACACTGTCCTTATACAGCTTTCTTATCTTCCTCGCAGTGTGTTTTATTACGGAAGAGCCCAGCGTAACCTGACCATCGCTACCCATAACCGTTTGACCGTATCTCTTTACACACAATACCGTAGTTGATTTTATAACCATGATGTGTATATTATTTTAACATCCGTGGATGAAAAAAAAATTAGCTGTTTAGAGCTCTACAGGCGAACGCTGCTTCCCAACATAAACTGCCTTTATGAATTTACACAGAAACTAATATACCTATATCAAAGAAAAAAGGAGAGCATTTCGTTGGCGCTTTTGGATATAGATAACATGAAACATATAAACAAAGAGCTGGGTTACGAATACGGCAACTTTGTTCTGTTAAAAATTTCAGAAATTATAGATGAAAGCATAAGAAAAAGCGACATTGCAGGCAAGTATAAAGGGAGCTCTTTTCTAATTATCTTGCCCAATGCGGACATTAAAGGTGCTGAAAGGGTGATAAACAGGATAAAAAGCAGGGTGGAAGACTATCCTTTCAAAAAAAGTGTGGGAATTACTATAGCGGTCTGGAGTTCTGTGCCAGATGGAGAGAGTGCGGAAGAGGTGCTTGGACTTCTTGAATCTCATATTGCCAACAGTAAAAAAATTGGTGGTAACAGTGTAATAACCGTAATAGAAAAGAAACAATCAAAAAAGAGCATAGATTATCAGCGTCTCTTACAGTGTTCTGGTGGGGACAGGTTAGAACCTGCCTTTCAGCCTATATACAACCTACACGATGGAAATGTGGAGGGCTACGAAGTTCTTATGAGGATTGTTAAGGAGGATGGGACAATCTTACCAGCAGGCTACTTTATAAAAGAGCTCTTGGAGACATCTTTCATGAGCGTTTTTGAAGAGATAGTGCTTAACAAAGCCTTTTTAAAATTCAAAGAGCACGGGCTTGAGGGTGGGCTTTTTATAAACCTTCCCCATAATCTCGTTCACTTTGTGGCTAAGGGTAAGCTGAAAATCATGGATTTTTACAAAGAGGTTATATCCCACCGCATTGAACCTTCTATGGTTGTTATAGAGGTCTCGGAGGGCAAAATGACTGCGAGCACAGAGGATTTAGTCGAACTTATAAATGAGGTTAGGTCTTATGGTTTTGGCATAGCTCTTGACGATTTTGGCATTGAGCATTCCTCGGTGGAAAGACTGATAAAAACAAAACCTGACATAGTAAAGCTTGATGGATTTTTCTTAGGAGAACATTACATGTTAAAGTGGGTGATAAGAGGCATGAAAAAGCTGGGCTTTAGGGTTGTGGTAGAGCAAATAGAAACAGGCGAAGATTTAAAGTTGGTAAGGGACTTTGGCGCAGACATGGCTCAGGGCTTTTATCTTGGGAGACCAACCATACTGTGAAGGACTTTGTAATTCCTGCTATAGACCTAAAGGACGGCAAGGTAGTAAGGCTACTTAAGGGGGACTTTGAAAAGGTAAAGGTTTACTCAAGCTCACCCGAGGATATGGCAAAGTTTTTTAACGATTTAGGTTTTAAGTCGCTTCATGTAGTTGATTTAGACGGAAGTTTGGAGGGTGTGCCGGTAAATCTAAAATCCATAAGGGCTATAAGAAAGGCTTTCTCAGGTAGGGTGCAGGTGGGTGGTGGTATAAGAAGCAAGCAAACTTGTCAAGTTTTGCACCAAGAGGGCGTAGAACTGTTTGTGGTAGGAACTTTAGCGATTAAAGAGCCAGAGGCTTTTGAAGACATCCTGCATAGTTTTCAAGGTCGTGTAATTCTTGCGGTAGATAGTAAGGGTGGAAAGGTTGCGGTGGGTGGTTGGAAAGAGCAGAGTGGTCTTAAACCAGAAGAGCTGGCATCATCATACGAGAGTAAACCCATATGGGGCTACCTCTACACTAACATAGACAAAGACGGCACTTTGGAAGGTGTGGACCTAAGACCTTACTTGGAGTTTAAAAGGTGGACCAGAAAGCCAGTTATTGCCTCTGGTGGAGTGGCTAGCCTTGGGGACCTTAAAAAACTCTTTAGTGTGGTGGAAGGAGTGGTGGTTGGAAAGGCAATATACGAGGGCAAAATAAACCTTAAGGAACTGCTATAATGAAGCCATGACTGGAGTAATACTCTTCAACATGGGAGGTCCAGACAGCCTTGAGGCTATACAACCCTTTCTGTATAACCTCTTTTCAGACCATGACATCATAAGACTTCCAAAACCTATACAGAAGCCTTTAGCGTGGCTCATATCAAACATAAGAGCTAAGAAAACAAAACACTACTACCAGCTTATGGGTGGCAAGTCTCCACAGAAGGAACAAACGCAAGCACAGGCGGACGCATTACAGAAGGCTCTGGGAGAGGACTTTAAAGTAGTGGTAGCCCTAAGATACTGGCATCCTCTAACGGAGAGAGCTTTGAAAGAACTCATGCAATATCCAATAAAGAGATTAGTGCTACTGCCTCTCTATCCTCAATACAGTAGGACCACTACTGGCTCTTCCTTCAACGAGTTTGACAGGGTTTTTAGAAGACTTACTCCCAAAGGAAAGCACTTTACGCTTACAACGCTGAAAGGTCAGGAAAAGAGCTATTACTACACTTCTTATATTCTCGTCTACAAAGTTAACTGCTACTACAATCATCCCACATACATAAAAGCCATGGTGGAAAACATATGCGAACACCTTCCCAACTGGCAAGAATACTTTTTCCTTTTCACCGCTCACAGCTTGCCAGTAAGCATAATAAAGGAAGGAGACCCATACCAAAGACAGACGGAGGAGACAGTAAGGCTCATTATGGAGCACTTCCCAGGCGTGAAGCACGCTCTGGGTTATCAAAGCAAAGTAGGACCAACAAAATGGCTTGAGCCTTTTACGGACAAACTTTTAGAAGAGCTTATCCACTCTGGAGTGAAAAAAATCGCAGTTATACCCGTCTCTTTTACATGCGAGCACTCAGAAACCCTTTACGAGCTTGACCATCTTTATGGCTCTATGGCAAGACAAAAGGGCGTAGATTTTGTAAGAATACCCACGCTAAAGACACATCCTACTTACATACAAGCGCTAAAAGAGCTAACCCTTCAGACTATCTCAAGTTGCGAGAATATAAAAGCTATTTCGTAATCCGCAGACTCCTTTGAGTCAGAGGCATGCACTGCGTTCTTGCCTTTGTCAGTTCCAAAAAGAGCTCTTATTGAGTTTGGCGCTACCTTTCTTGCTTCGTTGCTATCGGTTGGACCTATTATCTCTCTAACCTTTCTTATGGCATCTTCCCCTTCTAAGAGCATTGCGACTACCGGACCAGAAGTCATAAACTCCACCAGTTCACCAAAGAAGGCTCTCTCTCTGTGCACCGCATAAAAACCCTCCGCTTGTTCTTTGGTAAATCGGAAAAGCTTTAGAGCTCTGATGTGAAAACCTTCTTGCAAAAACCTGTCAATGATTTTACCAGTAGCACCCTTTCCAAAAGCATCGGGTTTGACTATTACCAAAGTTCTTTCCATAGCTTTCCTCCTCTATTCTCCTTCAAAGGATTGGAGCTCTTCCAGCAGAGAGGTTATCTGATGTGTTATAGCACCTAAAAGGGTCTCTACGGAAGAGTTCCAGTAAGCTTGATTAAACACGATTTCCTTTTGAGGTCCCTCTTCCTCACCACCTATGTAAGTTATAATCACGGTAGGATAATCTACATCATCTCTGTCCGGTAACAGAAGCTCCACATCCACATCTGGTGGAACTGCCATAGACTTAAGCCTTTTTGAAAGCTCTTCAAACTTATGCGTAGGATACTCCATGCTACCCTCTCAAAATAGCTTCCAAGTTTCTTTTAACGGTGGCATCCACTACCAAACTTGAAGTTTTCAGGAGAAAGCCACCTATGAGTTCTGGGTCTTCCACCACCTCAAACTCGTATTCCCTGCCAGTAAACTTTTTTATAACCTCTTTTATCTTTTCTATCTCTGACTGGTCTACTTTTCTTGCAAGCACCAAAAGAGCTTTGCTCACTCTCAATAGCTTCTCCACCTCGTAATCGTATACCCTCTTTACCTCACCCAAAAGAGGCACTGCGTTAACATCAAGAATATGAGAAAGCACAACATCTACACCTTCATCTATGCCCAACTTCTCTCTTAAGCTTTTGAGAAAGCCCATTTTTTTCTCCTTAGGAACCGCAGGATTGAGTATAAAACCTCTGAAGGTCTTTTCCTGCCTGTAGAGCTTGTAAAGAAGATGGAGGAGCTCCGATACTTTTGTAAACTCCTTCTTTTCCTTAGGAGTTTTCTCCACAAAAAGTTTAGCTATCTTTTTTATCACATCATGCTTTGTGGTCATCTTTCAGCCTCCAGCTTTCTGAGATACTTTTCTATGTAGGCTTTCTGAACATTCTCTTCTT
>JANWYC010000071.1 GCA_025057245.1 Aquificaceae bacterium
ATGGTTGACAAAGCTACTGTTGCAGGTAGCGAGCTTTACTCAAGCATAAGCCCAATGTATGCGGTAAAGGCGGAGAGCATACCAGAAGATTTTCAATACGTTGCCTTGGGACACGTTCACAAAAACCAAAGGATAGAGGGACCAGTTCCAAAGGTTTACTACGCAGGTTCTCTGTATCAGATAAACTTCTCTGAAAAAGGCATGGACAAGTTTGTTAATTTACTTATACTTGAGGATAACATGGTAAAGGTTGAAACCAAAAGGCTTGACCTGAAAAGACAACTAATTGAGCTGTACATAAGAGAGGGACAACATACAGCAATCTCTTGAACCTTTTGCAAAAAGGGATGTGTTGGTAAAGGTTAGGATGGGCGCAAGTTTGAGAGACCCATACTTTAACTACAAAAAGGAAATGGTTCAGAAAATACTGGGAGAAAAACTGGCAAGGCTGGAAATAGAGACCATAGACAGCGGAGCAAAGCAGGTAAGGACGGAGGAAGGCTTAAGCCTTGTAGAGCTCTACAAAGACTTTTACAAAAAAGAATATGGTTCAGATGCGCCCAATGACCTTTTAAACGTGCTTGAAAAGTTAATACACAAAGCAATCCATGAGACCCATTAAGCTTGAGCTTGAGAACTTTGGCACATACAGCGGGCGTCACGAGGTGGACTTTTCACCTTTAGACTTTTTTGTGATAAAAGGTAAAATAGGCTCTGGTAAGTCTACACTAATAGACGCCATCTGTTATGCACTTTACGGTATGGCACCAAGGTACGAGGAGAAAAGCGTGAGCGAATATCTTATCTCAAAAGGCAAAAGGTCTATGAAAGTGGCTTTCGAGTTTTCCATAAGAGGAAAGATTTACAGAGTGGAAAGGGAATATTCTTTAGGTGATGGGAGGTCTTCAAAGAAGAGGTCTGAGTTTAGGTTTTACGAGGGTGGCAAGCCAAAGAGCTTGAAAAAAGACGAGAATGAGAAATACATAAAAGAAATTCTCAGACTTGACTATAAAACCTTTACCAAGGTTCTCCTGCTTCCGCAGAATCAGTTTGACAGGTTTTTGAAACCAAAAGAGTCAAAGGAAAGGAGGGAAATATTAAACTCTTTACTTCAATACTTTGACCTTATATCAACTTTGAAAGATTTTATAGGCAAAAAAGTTAAGGATTTGGAGTCTGAACTGAGGGTGGTGGAAACGCGTCTTTTACAGCTTCAGAGAGTAAACCTTGAAACCATCAATCAGATAGAAGGTCAGATAGAGCAACTCAAGAAAGAATACGAAAACCTGTCAAAGGAAAAGCTTGAAAAGGAAGAGATGCTTAGAAAATGTAGAGAAAGGGATAGAGTGCTTTTGGAGATAAAAAGCGTGGAAGGTCAACTCTTAAGCCTTCTATCACGGCAGAAAGCCATAGAGCAGGATAGAAAACGCCTTGAAACCGCTCAGGAGCTCTTGCCCTACCTTCCTAAGATAGAGGAATACTACAGGTATGTAAAGCAAGAGGAGGAATACACAAGGGAGAAACGTCAGAAGGAGGTGGAGCTTACCAAATACTTTGAAGAGAGAATTCAGGTAGAACAGGAGTACCAGAAAGTAAAGAAGGAGTTTGACAGGCTTGAGGAGTATAACTCAGAGATTATTAATATAAACGGGATTCTAAAGCTTTTGGAAGACTACAGTAGTCTGTTGACGGACAAAGAAGCACTCAGCCAGCAACTCAGGAAAGTGGAAGAGGAAATATCTCAGCATACTGAAAAGGAAAAAGATTGCATGCAGAGGCTTGAGAAGGGAAGCGCTCTTCTCGAGGAAGTGCGAAGGAACATAAAAGCTTACGAAGATAGTGGTTTGGAAGATAAGGTAAAAAACGTAGAGAAACTAAAGGAAGCTATAAAGAAGTTAGAGCAGATAGGTTCTGAAGTAGAGCTACTCAAAAAGGAAATAAACGAGCTTCAGGAAAGGTTGGAAAAGACGAGAGTAATTCTGGAAGGTAAAACTCAGGAGTATGAGGAGCTTACGAAGAGTTTAGAAGAAGAGGAGAGGCTTTTGGAAGACCTGAGAGCTTATGTCTCAACGGAGGGAGAACTTTTACTAAAAAGGCAAAGGTTAAAGGAACTTCTATCAAAGGCTTTAGAATTGGAAAGCATAAGAAAGGAAAGGGAAAAATACCAGAAGGAGAGGGATAGCATATTAAACCAGTTGAAAAATCTGGAGAGCGAGCTGGAGCTCTTAGAGACCAGAAGACTTGAGATATACGCGGTGGAGCTGAGAACTAACCTAAAGGAGGGCGATGTTTGCCCTGTGTGTGGTGGTTTGATAAAGGGAGGTTATCATGTAGAAGAAAGAGAAGACATACAGTCCTTGTTAAGCAATTTAAGACAGCTTCAGGAAAGGATAAAGAGCTTGAGGGACGAGCTAAACCGCATTGAGACTCGCATTGGCATATATAGTAGCAAAGAGAGGGAATGTGAGGAATACCTTTCAGGTCTTAGTGTAGAAGACATACAGAGAGAACTCTCGAACCTTGAGTCGCAGTTGAAGGAATTGGAAAACAGCAAAAACCTTTTAAAGGAGAAGGAGACGAATATAAAAAAACTCAAACAAATTCGGGAAGAGCTCTTAAAGACAATTCAAAGGATAAAGACTGAGGAGACGGAACGCAGAGAAAAGCTTCTGTCAAAGGAGAACTTACTAAGAATAAGAAAGGAAGAGGAAAACAGCATACTTAAAGAGCTTGGGCGAGAGCCAGAGGAGGTGCTAAAAGAGATAAAGAACATAGAAGAATCATATCAAAATTTAAGGTCTCTCAGAGAGAAGGAGAGAAAGTATGCGGATAGGATTGAGGCACTTAGAGAGGAACTTTACCAAAGCCAGCAAAGAATTACGGAGCTGAAAGAAAGATGGAATAACATAACTCAGAGGGTCGATGAGTTGTCATCCAAAGCAAAAGAACTAAATCTTCAGATACAGACTAAAACTGGTGAATCAGCATCGAAAGACCTTGAGCTGAAGCTTAAGAGAAAGAAGGAAGAGCTCTCAGAAAACACAAAAACTATCCAAGAAAGATACCAGAAGGTAAGTGAGTATCTACAGAAAATTACAAAGGAAGAAGTAAGGCTAAGGTCAGAAATTCAAAGCATAGAAAAGAATATATCTGACATTCAAAAGCTAAAAAGTGCTATAGCGTTTGACCTTCACCAGCTTGATACTCGCTTTGGAAGCCTTGAGGAAGCAAAGAAGCACGCTTTAAGCAGGGAGGAGATAGCGGAGTTGCAAAGTAAGATAGAAACTTATGAAAAGGAAAAACATAGCCTTGAAAAGAGACTGGATGAACTCAAAGATAGACTAAAATCTTTTGGAAACTTACCTACGACGGAGGAAGCGGAAGAGGGTCTAAAGGTTTTAGAAAACTCTATCCATCAGAATAGGGAGAATTACGGTAATCTTCAGAATGAGCTTGATAGTAAAAGGAAGGAGTTAGTAGAAAGAGGAGAGTTGGAAAGGAAAAGGAGTGAACTGAAAGCGGAGTTTAGCATATACGAAAGTCTCAACAAGGATTTTAGAGACAACAGGTTTCCTGATTACATAAGTCAGATTATGCTTCATAAAATAGTGGACAGGGGGAACGAATACCTTTTCAGGTTTACTTCAGGACAATACGCCTTTGAGCTGATGGATGGTGATTTGTGTGTCTACGACAATATTACAGGACACACTAGACCTGTTTCCAGTCTTAGCGGGGGAGAAACCTTTTTGGCTAGTCTTTCTCTTGCCTTTGCGGTTGCGGACATCATGTCTCAAAACGCACCGCTTGAAAGTCTTTTTATAGATGAGGGCTTTGGTTCTCTGGATGCGGATACCAGAGACTCTCTCTCTGATTTTCTCTTTGAACACATAAGGAGTTCAAGCAACAGGATGATAGGCATAATAACTCACATAGATGACATAGCAAACAAATTTAGCCAGCGTATAGAGGTAGAAAAGAGAGGTGGTTCAGCACACATAAAAGTCATATATTGATATTTATGAAGACCTTTATAGTTCTAAATCTAGTTTCAAAAGGGCATTGTATTAGATTAAGAGATTTAAGGGAGGAAACAAAGCCATGAGAACCATAAGTAAAGAAGAGTTAAAGGAGCTCTACGACAGAGATTTCCCGCTTTGGGCTGAGATAAACTACGAGCTTTTAAAGGAGAAACTATACGAACTCGTGGACTGGGAGAATTTGTTGGAGGAGATACAAGACATGGCACAGAGACACTTGGATGCGTGCATTAGCTATTTAGCAGTTATTCTGGAACATCTCTACAAATGGGATAACTTTAGGGAACTTGCTGGCGGTGAAACCGCAGGTATGGAATGGATAAGGAGCGTAGAGAATGCGAGGTTAAGGCTTGTTGACATTTTAGAAGACTATCCAAGTTTGAAGTTGAAACTGCCATTAGAATTCCAGAAGGCATGGAAAAAAGCAAGAACTGAACTTACAATATGGTTGAAGGATAACAACTACGACCTGCAAAAATTCTCAATACCTAAGGAATGCCCATACACTTACGAGGAAGCTATGCAAAGAGACTTGAGAAAAGAAATGAGTTCAATCTAAATAGTTTGACGCCCATTCTTTTATTGACCTTAAAGCTCTCTCTACGAGTTTTATTTTTCTCTCTCTTTTGTCTTTTATGTTCTCTTCAAGGGGTGGCAAAAGTCCTAACACAGGAGACATAGGCTGAAGTGTTCCTTCTTTTGAAGTTATGTATCTTATCAGAGAACCAGTCATACTCTCTTTAGGTGGGTTGAGGAGCTCTTTACCCATAACCAGCCTACCTGCGTTAATACCTGCTATTATTCCTGTAACTGCAGAAGCGACATAGCCTTCCACACCAGTTATCTGCCCCGCGAAGAAGATATTTGGATGCTTTCTCATGTTAAGAAAGCTGGATAAGACTTTGTTAGACTGGATGAAGGTATTCCTATGCATAGAACCAAGTTTTACAAAAACTGCATTTCTCAAGCAAGGTATTAGACTAAGCACTCTCTTCTGCTCTGAGTAGGTCATGCGCGTTTGAAAACCCACGAGAGAGAGTAGCGTTCCTTCTTTGTTCTCTTTCCTAAGTTGAACTACCGCAAAGGGTTGTTTACCACTCTTGGGGTCTATCAGTCCTACAGGCTTCATCGGTCCAAAAAGTATGGTTTTGTATCCTCTCTCGGCTAACTCTTCTATAGGCATACAGCCTTCAAAGTAGACCAAGTTTTCAAAATCCTTGGGCTTAACCTTTTCAGCCTTGAGCAGGTTCTCATAAAAAACTCTGTATTGTTCCTCAGTTAGCGTGCAATTAAAGTAGTCCTGTCCTCCCTTTTGATATCTGGATGCCCAAAAACCCTCTGAAAAGTCCACGCTCTCGGCGTCCACTATAGGCGCTATGGCGTCGTAAAAATACAAATAATCAAGACCTACTAACTCATTTATGTCCTCGGCAAGAGCCTCCGATGTTAAAGGTCCAGAAGCCACTATTACCACTCTATCTCGGGGAACTTTCTTAACCTCCTCTCTCAGGAGAGCTATGTTAGGATGGGTTTTTATTTTCTCTGTTATGTATTTAGAAAACTGATTTCTATCCACTGCCAGGGCAGTGCCAGCGGGAACGCTACTAATTTTTCCTGCCTCCACTACCAAAGAACCCAAAATTTCCATCTCCGCCTTTAAAAGTCCAGCACCAGAAGTGAGCTCCATACTACCTAATGTGTTACTACAAACCAGCTCTCCAAAACCATCTGTTTTGTGCGCGGGCGTAAACCTGTTCGGTCTCATTTCATACAAAAGCACTTTTAAGCCCATGCTTGCCAGCTTGTAGCTTGCCTCAGAACCTGCCAAACCACCACCTATAACGATTACCTCTTCCATACCTCTTAGAATAAGTTTTAACATACGTCGGGTGAGAAATTCAGAGCGTGAAGAAGCCTGTTGTAAAAAGCCTTCCATAGGGTTGGTATCATTATAATA
>JANWYC010000072.1 GCA_025057245.1 Aquificaceae bacterium
TCCCTGCTTGATTGACATAAAAACGCATCAGATATAAATTCTACACAATGGATTCTCTGTTGAATGTTCTTGCGGTGATATTTACTGTAGTCGGTTCCGCAGTGGGAGTTGGTGTATTTCTATTGATGCACATCGATAAGAGAATGGACATTTTGAAAGGAGAAATAGACACTTTAAGGGGAGATATGAGAAAAGTGCGTGAAGGTATTGATGGCTTAAAGGAAGAGTTAAAGGGCGATATAAACAGACTTGATGCAAAAATTGAAGGCGTAAGAGAAGAGTTAAAGGGTGATATAAACAGACTTGACGCAAAGATTGAAAGTGTAAGAGAAGAGTTGAAAAGCGATATAAACAGGCTTGACGCAAAGATTGAAGGTGTGAGAGAAGAGCTAAAAGGCGATATAAACAAGCTTGATAATAAGATTGAAAGCGTAGGAAGAGAGCTAAGAGAAGAACTAAAGAGTGATATAAACAAGCTTGATATGAAAATTGAAGGTGCAAGAGAAGAGTTATACGCAAAAGTTGATGGTGTAAAAGATGACTTGAAAAATGACATAGCTAAACTGGATGTGAAAACTGAAAACCTAAGAGAAGGGGTTTATAAAAGGATTGACAATATGAGAGAAGAGGTATATACAAACATTGAAAACGGGAAAAAGGAGCTTAACTCAAGGATTGATGTTTTGAAAGAAGAGCTCTTTATAAAAATTGAAAACGCAAGGACAGAACTGAGGAGCGGTATAGACAAATCTGATGAAAAGATTGAGATTGCAAGAAAAGAACTAAAAGATGAGATTGTGAGGACGAATGAAAGGTTCGAAACTATGCTTAAGGATATAAGAGTAGAAGTTGAAAGGCTTGAGGAAAAAGTAGACATTACAAGGAAAGAGGATAAAGATGACATAGCGGATGTTTACAAAAGGGTTATTCACTTAGAGTCTGAGCTAAAGGCGGATATGAGGGAGATAAGACAAATCTTGTTCAAGGTGTTTGAAGTGCCACAAAAAGAAGCTTAAAGGTATCCCTATGAGAATAGCGGTTGGTATGAGCGGTGGCGTGGACAGTAGCGTCTGTTGTTTGCTTATGAAAGAAACAGGTCATGAAGTTATAGGAATCACTCTACGCTTTCATCAGGACGCTTGTGAAACTGATGGTCTTAGGGTATGCTGTTCGCCACAGGATGTTAGAGATGCGGTAAGCGTGTCTGAGAGGTTGGGTATTCCTCATTTAACGCTAAGCTGGGAACAAATCTTTGAGGAGAGGGTAGTCCAATACTTTATTGTTGAAAGTCTGAAAGGTAGAACGCCTAATCCATGCGCCGTTTGTAACAGGGAAGTAAAAACAGGTTTCCTTGCGGAGTATTTGAGAAAAGTTGCTAACATAGACGCACTTGCTACGGGGCACTACGCAAAGTTCGTGAAATACAAAGGAAGCAGGCTCATAGCAAGGGCGAGGGATAGGAAAAGAGACCAGTCTTACTTTCTTTCCTTGGTGAAAAGGGAACACTTGGATATGCTTCTCTTTCCGCTGGGTGATCTCACTAAAGAGGAAGTGAGAAGAATGGCACAGGAAAGAGGCTTAATGGTGTGGGATAAGAGGGACTCACAGGATGTGTGTTTTCTTATGGGGAAAGAGCCGGGTGAGTTTATTCAGGAAAGAGTGGGTTCTACGGAAGGCTACTTTTACTTTGAAGGCAAGCAGGTAGGAAAGCACAAGGGCTTTTTTCACTACACTATAGGCCAAAGGAAGGGGCTTGGTGTTTCTCTGGGCTTTCCTGTGTATGTATGCGGGGTAAACCATGAAAGGAACGAGGTATACCTATGCAGGGAGGAAGAGCTCTACAAAAACTGGCTTTTAATAGAAAACCTAAACACACATCTTGACTTAGACTTATGGGGGCATCCAAAAGCTCAGGTAAGATACAGTAGTCAAGAAGTGGAAGTATCTCACATAGAGAAAAAAGAAAACGGATATTTAGTAACCTTTAGACAACCAGTGAGAGGCATAACGCCGGGTCAGGTATGTGCTTTCTACGAAGGGGACGTGCTTTTGGGAGGTGGTGTGATAGTTGAATGAATACTCACAAACTGCGTTTATCAGAACACCTCTAATCGTGAGCCTTTTGAATTTAGAAGTTCAAAGACTTGCCTTTGTGTTTAATGGTTGATTGTTTAATAAGTCTCTAACCTCTAACTTATAAGGTTTTTATGAACGCTTGTAAGCTCAGACTCAATCTCTGAAGTTGCTAAAAATAAAGCCTTGGAGAGCATTTTTGGATACGGCAGTTCTGTGACAAACCTCAAAACAAAAACGCATTATGATATAACACACAAACGCTTAGTGAGAAGTCAAAAACTCATAAAAACCCTTAGCTAAAAGCTCGCAACTACACCGCAGTAATTTTCAAAAAATACCCATTACTGCCGTGTCTATTATCTAACTGTCTAATAAATCTTTCGTCTCTGGCTCGTAAGGTTTCTATGAATTCCTATTAACTCAAATTATGAAGTAGTTGAATATCTAACTCCAAAAAGAAGCCTCAAACATGGTTCACGCTTTATGCAGTAGCCTTCTCTTTTTCTTGACAAACTCCCTTATTCCGTTTACATCCCTTGTGTTTAGAACTAACTCGGGAATAGCCCAGCCTCTTCTGGCAAGACCTACACCCAGCTCCATGTATGGTAGATGACTAACCGCATGAGCATCTGTTACTATGGCTACAGTTACGCCTAATTCCATGCACCTTTTTATGTTTTCTGGTGAGAGGTCCGCTCTGGGTGTGTTTAGCTCAAGAGCGGTGCCAGTTTCTTTTGCAACCTCCAAAACCTTATCCATATCAACAGGATAGCCCTCTCGGCTTTGGTAAACCTTACCAGTAGGATGACCTATAAGATTGACGAAGGGATTTTCCATAGCCTTTAGTATTCTGTAAGTGTTGTCCTGATTGAACCTTGAGTGTATTGATGCTACCACGAAGTCAAACTCTTCTAAAAGACTATCCGGTAGGTCTAAACTGCCGTCAGGCAGAATGTCTACCTCACAACCTTTAAGGATGTGAAAGCCTTTAGGCTCGTAGTGTTCTCTTAGCTTCTCTATTAGTCTAAACTGCTCTCTGTAGCGAGCAGGGTCAAGACCATTGGCAACCCTTGAAGACTGAGAATGGTCTCCTATTACCATATACTGATAACCAAGCCGGTAGCAAGCTTCTACCATCTCTTCAAGACTGTTAAGCCCATCACTCCAGTTTGAATGCATGTGAAAGTCTCCCTTTATGTCCTTTAGTTCCACAAGCCTTGGCAGTTTCCTTTCAAGAGCAAGCTCTATTTCACCAGTGTTTTCTCTAATCTCTGGCGGTATCCATTCCATGCCAAGCATTTCGTAAACCTCCTCCTCCGTCCTGCCAGCTACCCACTCTCCTGTGTCCACATTGAAAAGCCCGTATTCACTCAGCTTTAAACCTCTATCCCTTGCTATGTCCCTTATCCTTACGTTGTGTTCCTTTGAACCAGTGAAATACTGCAAAGCGGAACCCCACTGATGTGGCTCTACTGTTCTTAGGTCTACTTGCCTGCCTTCTTGTGTGATAATGCTCGATTTAGTCTCACCGTGAAGCAGAACTTCCTTCACACCCGCATAGCTTACAAAGTATTTATGTATTCGTTCCCAGTTTTCTCTGTTTGCGGACACCAAAATATCCACATCCCCCACGGTTTCTTTTCTTCTTCTCAAGCTTCCTGCGGATTGCAAGTTATGGTAGAGCTCTCTAAGGCTCTCAAGATGTTTCTCTAAGGATTTACTAAGCCCATAAGCTTCTAAAAGGCTCATCCTCTCTTTGCTTTTTTCCCAAAGCTCAAGACCTCTGAGTATGTTGTGAAGTTTCTTCTCTCCCATGCCAGGCAGAAAAGCTAGCTGACCGCTCCTTACCGCTCTTATAAACTCTTCCTTGGTCTTTACCTTTAGCCTGTCGTATGCAAGCTTTAGGGTTTTCACGCCCAGACCGGGCACTTCAAGAAGTTCTAAGAGCTCCTCTGGCACTTTCTGCCTGAGTTCCTCGTACAGGCTTACGGTGCCAGTTTGTAAATATTCCTTTATCTTTTCTACGCTTGACTCACCTATGCCATGTATCTGGTGGATTTTTCCAGTTTTAACCAGTTCCTCCACGTCCTCCGTAGTTTCAGACAGCACTTCAGCCACTCTTCTGTAGGTGTTTATTCTGTAATGGTTGTCTCCCAGAAACTCTAACATGTCCGCGATTTTTTCAAACAAACGGGCTACCTCTTTGTTCTTTTCCATAAAGTAAAATTTAGGAATGGAAATTTTTTCTTATACACTTTTTGTTGAAGGCTTTCTGTCCGCTCTTTTGGTAGCGGTTTCTACCGCTCTCATAGGTGTGTTCTTGCTTATAAAAAGGCTTGCCATGTTAAGCGCCGGTCTTTCACACGCGGCGCTTGGTGGTATAGCTTTAGCTTTAGTACTCGAAGTTGACCCTATGGTTCTAACGGTGATATACACAATTCTTTTAGGCGTCCTTATTCAGTTTCTCGTTGAGAAGTATTCTCTACCGGCGGATACGGTAGTAGCTCTCTTCTTCTCCTTCGGCGTAGCCTTTGCCATAATTGTATTAGGCATAACTCAAAATCTGGGTGCGGGTGTCTTTTCTTACCTTTTTGGTAGCATGTTGGTAGCCTCTGAGTTAGACTTGGTACTTTCTTTTGTTGTTTTCTTGGTCACATTGCTCTTTATCTTCTTTAACTACAGAGGCTTAATGCTCCTGTCTTTCAACGAGGAAATAGGCAGGATAAGAAGTGTAAAGGTTAGCTTGCTTAACTATCTTCTCATAGCAATAGCATCAGCCAACGTGGTGCTCTCTCTTAAGGCGGTTGGGCTCGTTTTGTCTACCAGTTTTATGTCCATACCCGCCATGACATCGCTCATGGTCTCCAGTTCTTTCTTTCAGAGTTTGCTTCTGTCCGTAGGATTTTCTGTCTTTTCCCTCGTTTTTGGTATTATCCTATCCCTGACTTTTGACCTGCCTCCAAGTGGTGCGGTGGTGGCTTGCATGGTTTTTGTTTTCCTTCTCGCACTTTCTGGTAGGTTTATAAGAAGAAAACTTTCAAGAGCTTTTTAGCCTCCTGAGGATTTTTCTCGTATAGCCTTTTTGCAAGGGACATGCTATCACCAGACGAACCTTTAGGCAGTCTCCTCTCCGTAAGCCAGCTCAGAAACTCCGCACGAGCGAGCACGCTGGCAACCGCCACAGATAGTATCCTTTCTCCCTTAGTCTCAAACACTACTTCGTTTAAAAATGGGTTTCTGCTAGAGTAGGCATCAACGAAGAATTTTGCACTCGGATACCTTTCTTTCAAAGCCTTCAGAAGCTCTCCGTATAGCCCATCCATGACTCTATTGAGGTTCGGCGTATCTTCGTAAATACTGTTTAGCACAAAAGGTTCAACCAACTTACAGGCAAAATCACCAAAACTTTTAAAAGCCTTAGCCTTTTCCAACACTTGGTTATCTTCCATCTTTTTACAGTCTTTTATGTTTAGCTCCAAAACCTTTCTGTAGTACTCCGGCTTTATGACCGCACAGCAAAGCACCAAAGGACCAAACACATCCCCCTTACCAGACTCGTCACATCCCACGCTAACAAAATCTGGAACCTCCAACGTGCTAAGAACAAGCTCCTTGACCTTGAACGCATCTTTACCCTGTATTAGTATGGACCCAGAAGGATACAGTTTCACAACCGCACTACGGGAACGCAAGTGCCAAAGACAATCCTTACTTTCTAAAAGCTCAAAACCAAGGCTAAGAAGTTTTTCCTTC
>JANWYC010000073.1 GCA_025057245.1 Aquificaceae bacterium
CGCTGCCTTCCTTCTTTAAGAAGGCTCCTACTATCATAGAGCTTCCCCCATTTAGCACCTTCTTTAAAAAATCTTTCCAATCCTCCATCAACTTTTGGAGAGTGGTGTCTTCAAGGGCAATTAGGAGAAGCTCTTGGAATTCTTTTAATTCTCTGTTCTTTTTGTTAATGTAATATTCAAGGTCTTCTTTGAGCTTTTCTTTGCTCATTCCTTCAAGAATGTCTTCCCAGAGTTTTTGTTTAGTTTTCTCTTCCCTCCTATAGAAACTCACTCTTGATATAACTACTGCGTTCATGAACTTGTCAAACTCCACAGGTAAGAGGTAAAAGAACATTCTGGAAAGTGGATATTCGCTATAAGCGTCGGGTAGAGCTTCTTCAACGATTTGCGTAAACTCCTCTACTCTGTCAAGGTATTCCCTCACCCACGAGTTTTTGGAAAGTCTTTTCCACTCCTGAAGAAGTTTCTTTCTGAGTTCCCATATTAACCTCCTGTTTAGCTCGGCATCTTCGTAATTTTTTATGCGGAGGAAAACGAGCCCGGAATACCTTTCCATATCCGAAGGCTTGGCGGGGGCGAGGTTGTAGATGTTAAACTTTTTGTCTTGTGAGAATCTGAAAAAGCTCAGGGGTTTTTCTCTCTTTACTAACCTAAATGGCTTTTGCCAGCGTATTAAGAGCTCCTTTTTGTAGAGGGCATCTCCAGCTGGTTTGTAGTTTTTATCCCTAAGGAACTTTGCGAACTCTTCGTAGGCATCTTTATCTTTCCTTATTACTTTCTTAACTATCTTAGCCATACCATCTAAGTAGCTTTCCACATTGTTGAAAAAAAGACCGCCGCAGACAAACTTGTCTTCTCCTACAAGTTCTGCATTAGCAAAGCTGTCAAGTCTATCTTCCCATTCTTTTCCCACAAACTCTTTCATTGTTGCTCCTCCTGGAGGTTTTTAATAAACTCTATGGGGAACTTAGCAAACCTTCCGCTAAGCACCTCTCTATAAGGATAATCCTCGCCAAGAGGTATCACTGCATATTCTTTAACATTGGCTGTATAGCACCGAGTTCTGAGTTGGAGTCTACCGCCTAAGGTCAAAGCTCCGCCTCTTCCCACCCTGCTTCCGAGGATGAATTTTAGTTCTCTGTCTTTATTTTCGTCCAACACATGGTTTACAAAAATCCAAGAATAAACAGGGAGCAGGAATGTGGTTGCGTAGCTTTCTTTCGTTACATCTTTTAGAAAGTTTTCTATTTCCCTTACCCTATCTTCGTTATGCTCTTTTAGAATTTCCTTAAGAGTTTGCTGATTTTCAAGTGGTTTTGAGTTCAACAATTTTTCTATGGTGCGTCTTTTTTCATTATCGAAGGAGATTTGCAAATTCCCCTCTATGATTAAGTATGGATGGTAATATTGGTATTTTGAATTGTCTATTTTAGAAGGCACATCGTTGGTATACAGATTTACAGCAGAGTAGAGGTTTTTGAGCACTATCTGGATTAACTGGGCAACTTTATTCCGCCTCGTGTTTTCTATTAGCTGAATATCCTCCAAGAAAGTGACTATGCTCTCAAAGGTGTTTACCCTGTTTGGTCTAAAGGTGGTGTCATGCTGAGCAGGGACTGGAACCAGCACCTTCCCTTCCGCCCTCTTGAGAAACTGCTTTACTATCTTCGAAACTACATGGTCAAGAAGGAGTTTCTGCCTTAGGTGCTCCCTTCTGTAGAGAAGTTTTACGAGGTCTTTATCCTTGAACTCTACCACATTTAGGAGGTTTTCTATTACATCGTCTTTTTCTTCTTGCAATATATATACGAGGTGCAGGTGCTTCGTCCTTCTTTCTGTTTCCCTGTCTCCCCTTGCCCTGGATATTGCTTGAAGAATTTCCACCAAGTTTTGCTCTATACCCCAGTCGCTTATGAGGATGTATATGTAGTCCACAGGTTTGTAGGGTCTGCTAAAGTCCAAACCTCTCGACACTGCAGAAGTGCCTATTATTACATCCTCTTTTCCTTCATTTATGTCCCTCTGGCTCTTCTTTGAGCTTGCCGTAACTGTCAAAGTGGATATACCATCGCTTTCAAGAGCTCTTGCCAAATAGGTAATTACCTCCTTGTCCTGTACAAATACAAAAGCTGAGCTACTTTTGTCTTTAAATGTCTGTTTTATGTAGGTCGTTAAGGAACTTACTATATCTTCTTTGTCTTTGACATCTTTGAGGATTTTTTTGTAAAGAAGGAGCTCCTTTGCCGGGTAGCCGTGTTTTGCACACATACTAAGGCTTATACCTTCAAAGTTAGTATGGCACTCTTCTTCAAAAGAGCACAAAATTATAGAATCTGGCACTACCTTATATTCCTTAAATTCCTTTAAAAGTCTGTCCAGAAGGGAGGGAGAGTAACCGTTAGCATCGAAAAGATATAGATTTGCTATTCCACCCTTTTTTTGCACTTGTTTGAGCAATTCAAGAAGCTCTCTTATGGCAAAAAGACCATTTCTATAGCCGAAAAATTCATCAAGTATGAAGTGAAGTTGGTATTTGTCAAGGACTATGGGTCTTAGTAGCTGCTTAAGGTGCTCGACAGTGCTACCAAGGCCAGTTTCTACAAGAGCTTGAATTGTGGCAAAAGACCATATTTGTCTGTATTTTTCTTCTTTTACTGCACCCATTACTGCTTCTACTGTCCTTTTCAGAATACCCTTTTTACCATCTACATCCTCAAAGCCTTGTCCTGTGTGTCTTTTTAATTTGCTTTTCGAAGGAGCGCTTCTTTCATATACGAGCTTTATATCTCCAAAATCTGAACTTTTTAACTTTTCCAATTCTTTTTCTATTAGCCTTAGTCTTGTAGCCATGTATAGGACTATGTGTTTGCCTTGGCTGTTTAGTATCAGTTCTCTCGTTCCAGAGGTTTTTCCACCTCCAGCTGAATGTAGAAGGGCTATGGCTTTGCAACTTTCTTCTTTTTTCATAAATTCTCCAAGTTTTCTCCTAACATCTTTCCTAACCTCTTCTATAGAGTCTGTGCTTATCTTTGCAGGCTCTTTCTCCCTTAGCTCCATTTCTTGGAGGAGTTCTTCTATCTCTTTTGAAAGTTTATCTCTTACTCTTTCTCTTCTTGCAAGTCTTACACTTGCAGTTTTGTCAAGAAGGTCTAAAGAAGGCTCAGCTTCTTTTAGTTTTTTATATAACTCTTTTGCTTGGACGCTAATCTGTTGTAGTCTGTTCTTGGAAAAGTCTTTAAGATAAAACCTTACTCTATAAGATTCAGGTATTGGGTATATAAGTTCGAAGCATACCTCTTTGGTATTTACATTCTCCACCTGCATGAGGTAGTCGGTAGAATAGCAAATTAGCTGGGAAAGCCCTTTTATCTCCATAAATACTTCTTCCATATCCTCGAGGGCGTCTCTGACCTTTAGAAAATTTTCAACAAAAGAGAAAAAGTCTAACTCACCTACTGATATGTTTACTGGAACGCCGAAGTTTACAACGGGCAACCGAGGAATGTCTGAATCGTCTCTAAGGGGCACGCCTTCTGTAAGAAGTTTTCTTATCCAAGAGGCTGAACCGGCAAGTTTGAAGTCCACAAAGTGTAGAGTGTTCATGTGTTTAAAAACAAGGTCAGCGTTTTTCCAAACTATCTCATAAGATTCCTCGCCGAGCTCGCACCAAACTAACTCTGCTTCTTTGTGACTTTGCCCGTATAGCCTGCCGGAATAAAGACCTATTAGAAATAGTATCTTTGTGTATTTTTCTTCTGCTACTTCGTGGTCTATGTAGGTGCCTATCTTTTCCCAGCGTTCTGTGGGTTTTTTGAGCTTCTCGATTAGGTAGGACTCGACCCCTTCTTTCAGTAGAGCTTCAAAAAAAGTTTTCCTAAAGCCTTCAACCCTTGATGGCTCCATTTCCTCTAAAAGCCCTATCTTGAAAGCGCCTTCAAAGACATAGCCCAGTTTACTACTTAGGTATCTCATTTAACGCCTCCTTTTAGCAAAAACTTTGTATAAATTGAAAAATAAGTAAAAACTTCTAAAAAACCTTAAGCTAAAAGTCTTTAAGTGCTAACTTCCAGCTCAAATAGATTGCTAAAACTTGCACTCTCATATTTTAACGCATAAAATTTTTAAAATCAAGCTATTTGGAGTCATAGTAAGACTGTAAAGCAGGTAATAGCTAAAGCCTTTAGCCTAATGTCTATGTTGCTAATATCACCTTCTTAAATATGCGAGAATTTTTTAAAAAGTTAGTTATAATTATCCGCATGATTCTTTACAAAATTACTTTCTAAGTAAAATTAGTAGACAAAATTCATAAGGTAATAAGTTGAAAAAATACAAAGTTTTAGGTTATAACATCCACCATGGAAAACTCTTGAAAAGTAGTTAAAATCTTTAATATTCCTTTTATTTTACACATGAAATACGAAAAGGAATAAATCAAATGAATGCTTGAGATAATATATTTGAATCCCGCCTCGTTCTATTTTCTTTTCTGCTTTATTGTCTTTTTTCTCTCGTCCCCTATTTTTCTCAAGTAGCTCAGTGAGTGTGTTTATTAGTGCTACATACTCTTCCTTCTTAAATACTCTTGTTCTTTTTCTTTCCGGTTTTCTTCGTAACAACTATGCTAAGGTTTATGCTCCCCGTGCCTATGGAATTTAGATTTTTTATATAATAACCCCTTACGCATTTTTAGTCTTCTGTATTTTAGCTGATTCTAAATTAAGCAGCGCCCACCCCATGGGTTAATAGTCTATGACTTAAAAAGTGAGGGGTGAATTGGTTGTAAATGTGACTCCGTTTTGTGATACAATTCAAAAATGTTTGAGTTAGCTAACAGGATTAATGCTTTACCTCCTTATCTCTTTGCGCAGATAGATAGCCTAAAGCGTCAAAAGCTTTCTGAGGGTGCTGATGTTATCGACTTGGGGGTAGGCGACCCGGACCTTCCGACGCCTCAAGAGATTGTAGAGGCGATGATAAGCGCAGTTAAAAACCCAGTTCATCATAGATATCCTTCTTACGAAGGCATGCCTGAATTTAGAGAGGCGGTCGCTAAGTATTACCAAGAGCGCTTTGGAGTTAAGTTAGACCCGGAAAAGGAGGTTCTTACCCTTATTGGCTCAAAGGAGGGTATAGCCCATCTCCCTCTTGGGCTTTTAAACCAAGGCGATGTGGTTCTTTGTCCAGACCCTTCTTACCCCCCCTATAAAAACGGTGCCATCTTTGCAGGCGCGGAAGTTTATAGCTTGCCTCTTAAGTGGGAAAACAGCTTCCTTCCAAAACTTGAAGATATACCTCAAGATATTCTAAATCGAGCAAAGCTCATATGGGTAAATTACCCAAACAACCCGACTTCTGCCGGTGCGAGCTTGGAGTTTTACTCAAAGCTCGTGGAATTTGCGAAAAAGCACAGCCTTGCTGTAGCAAGCGACCTTGCCTATGCGGAGATATACACCGGCAGTTCAAGACCATCATCCATACTCCAAATAGATGGAGCGAAAGACGTCGCGATTGAGTTTTACTCCTTTTCAAAGACCTTTAACATGGCAGGATGGCGTTTAGGAGCTGCCGTTGGCAACAAGGACCTTATAAAAGCCCTTGGCAAGGTCAAAACCAACATAGATTCCGGGCAATTCCAAGCTATTCAAGAAGCCGGCATTAAAGCCCTCAGCCTGCCTCAGGATGAGCTTGAGAAAATGAGGTCAATTTACAAAGAGAGGAGAGAGAGCATGCAATCCGCCCTTCGGGCGATAGGCATAGAAGTTTACCCCTCGGACCTTACCTTCTACCTTT
>JANWYC010000074.1 GCA_025057245.1 Aquificaceae bacterium
TATTGCCAAGGCCTGAGCGTGCAAAAGCACCACCGCCATACCGAGCCTGATTGCCACTGAAGGTGTTGTTGGTGAGGGTTATAGTGCCAGAGCCTGAGTATGCATAAGCACCACCGCCATACTGAGCCTGATTGCCACTGAAGGTGTTGTTGGTGAGGGTTACGGTGCCAGAGCCTGAGCTTGCATAAGCACCACCGCCATACTGAGCCTGATTGCCACTGAAGGTGTTGTTGGTAAGGGTTATGTTGGCTTCCCGCGTTTTAACATATAAACCGCCGCCATCTCCCGAGCTGTTATTGCCATTCTGGAAGGTTATGCCCTCTATGGTCACGTCAGCCCCTTCATCACTGGTGTATGAGTTGTTGTCGCTGTCCGTGTCAATGCTCATTATCCGCACGGATTGGTTGCCATTCAGCACCACCTGACCACCTACCGCCTTTATGGTAAGCTTCTTTTTACCGTCGCCGTCGGGCGTGCTGTAGGTCAACGTCTGGGTCACTACGTATGTTCCTGCCTGAATGCATATGACGTCGTCCTGACCGTTACTTTGGGCTTGCGTCAGAGCTTGCTGAAGGGCACTTACGCTGTTTACGGTGTCAGTGCAATTCTGCGTCTGCATAGGTCTTAGGCTTGCACTCTCTCCAAAGAGTGCAGACTTAACGCCGTCACCAGCTCCTCCTCCGCAGGAGTAGAGAAAGCTTATCACCGCCAAGACTGTGGCAAACAGGACTTTCTTCATGCTACCCTCCTTCACGGTTTTAAAACTATACCATTTTTATTTTATAACATTTATGACAAATGTCAATACATCTCAAAGCGTTTAAAAACTTTCTTAAACCACTACTTGCTTTGCAAAGATTATGTGAGGTAGCTTTCTTAGTTCATCCATAACATTCTCAGGCACTGGGTCGTCTAAGTTGAGGATACCAAGAGCTATACCGCCTTTCTTTTCCCTTCCGAGCCTAAAACCCGCTATGTTTACTCCAGCGTTCCCCAACACGCTACCTATCCTTCCTATAACTCCCGGCACGTCTCTGTTTTCAAACACAAGCATTATGCCTTCTGGTTCAACATCTACGCGATATTTGTCTATTTGGAATATTCTTAGAAGATGACCCTCAAGCACTGAACCTGCTACTATTCTCTCCGTGCCGTTGCCCTTTGCCATAACTTTTATGTAATGCTTGTAGTCTTCACTTTCCTCAGAGGTAAGCTCCTCCACCACAATACCCATGTCTTTAGCCACGTAGCTTGCGTTAATGATGTTTACGGGAAAGTCTACTCTCTCTTTAAGAATACCCATAAGCACTGCGGAGGCTATGGGATGGAAGTGTTGAGATATGTCTCCCCTTACCTCCACATGCACTTCTTTTATACCCTCCTCCGCCCACTGCACCAAAAACTTACCCATCTTCTCCGCAAGGTCTAAGTGAGGTTTTATAAGTGTAAGAACAGACAGGTCTGGGAAGGGCGCGTTCACCACATACTCTACCGTTTGACCTCTAAGAGCCTTTATAACCTGTTGAGCCACTATAACAGCCACGTTTTCCTGAGATTCGTAAGTGTTAGCCCCTATGTGTGGTGAAAAGGACACATTCGGAAACTTAGATAACTTCTCCACAAACTCCTTGGGTGGTGGTTCTGTAGAAAAAACATCAAGCCCAACGCCTGAGAGCTTACCAGACTCCAAAGCCCATATGAGGTCTTCGTCCTTTACTATCCCACCTCTGGCACAGTTTATAAGAACCGCGCCATCTTTCATAATTTCAAACTCTCTACGCGTTATCATGTGCTTAGTCTCGTGCGTCAAAGGTGCGTGTATGGTAAGTATGTCCACGATTCTTAACATATCGTGCAGGTTGTCCACCAGTTTAACCCCCAACCTATCTCCCTTCTCCCTCGGTATGTATGGGTCGTAGGCATAAACCGTCATACCAAAAGCCTTAGCTCTAATGGCAACTTGAGAGCCGATGTTTCCAAGCCCTATTATGCCAAGTGTTTTACCGTAGAGCTCTGTTCCCATAAACTTTTTCCTGTCCCACCTACCTTCTACCATACTGTTGTGAGCCACATGAGCGTTTCTTATAACGTTAAGCATGTGAGCTATGGTCAGTTCTGTTGCACCTATAGTGTTAGCACCAGGCGTGTTTATAACCAGTATACCTCTCATGGATGCGGAGTCTATATCCACGTTGTCCACACCCACACCAGCTCTCCCTATAACTTTTAGGTTTTTACCTCTCTCTATTAACTCCGCAGTTACTGGCGTCCTGCTTCTGGTTATGATGCAGTGGTAGTTTTCAACCACTTTTAGAAGGTCTTCGTAAGATATGTCCGGCTCTACCTCTACAATAAAGTCCTGCTCGCGCCTAAGAAGCTCAATGCCCTTTTCAGAAATAGGGTCCGTTATCAAAATTCTGTGCATGTTTGACCTCCAGAACTCTCAAAGTTCCATTATTATAGTATAGAGTATAGCCAGCTCAGAGATTCTAAGGGGAACTCCTCAGACTTAGATAAGCTCAAACAAAAGCTATCCAGCGCCTCCTCGCACTTTACGAACAGTTTGTCAAAGACCGCTTATGTTCTCTCATTCCGAGACACAAGTAGCAGGGTGCAAGGATTTAAATATATTTATACAAACCCTTTCCACTCTTGGAGGATTAGAGCATGGACTTAAACAGACACAAAAGTTCAGAGGAAAATCAGAACACGCAGGGACAGGTTAGTCAGAAAGAGTTCCACGGAAGTGTTCAGCCTATAAGTCTAAACTTATCAATAAATTCCTACGAAGTTGAACAGTTCAAGCTACACGTAAGCAAAACGCTGGTAGAAATTATAAAGTTGGAAATGGAAAACTTGCCAGAAAAGGAGTGGCAGAAAACCATGCAAACTTGGAAAAAAATATGTGCTTTTTGTAAAAGCATGATGAAAAAAACTGAAAACGATAGGCAGGAATTTTACAGAAAATTCAAATTTGACCCCACAATGATACACATATCCGAGAGCGTTATAGAAATTTTGCAAACCGCATATAGACTGGGTTTGATGAAGGAAAAAGACCCACCAGAAAAGATTATACGACTTGGACTTGAAAAGACAGAGGACTCTTCAAAAGTCATAGGCACTTTAAAAGACTTCTTTTTAAAACACTTGTAAAAGAGCCTGCAGGTTTTAGGTTTACACGCTTGCTCGCAAAGAACCCCTTATTCTCAAAGACTTCAAGCACATAAATTTTACCAAAGCTTTACTACAAGGTATCTCAGCACCAGTAAGGTAAGCACCAGAGCTACAGTATGACAGCAAGGCAGAAACTTTCTGTAAACTCTGTAAGCCGGTTCTGTGGGAAGGTAAAGCATGTTGTAAAAGAAGTTTTTTCTATCCGTTGTAAAAAAGGAAAGGGCGGCTCGCCCAATGACGAGCCACATGTAAAAGGCAAGGGTATAGTTCAAAACCGTTTCTATCACTCTTCTGCGCCGGCTCTTACCGCACCTTTTGGATAGCGTATGTGGTCCACAAACTCCTGAAGTTTCTCTGGTGGCGGAGGTGTTAACCTTGATACCACAAGAGCAACGATGAAGTTAAGTGGCATACCAAAGATGCCTGAGGCTATTGGCTTTATACCAAAAAGCTCCACACCTTGGAACCTACTCATGTAAAGATAGATTATGGTTACGGTAAGACCCACCACCATACCCGCTATAGCACCTTGCTTGTTCATTCTTTTATCCCATATACCGAGCACCAGAGCTGGGAAGAGGGATGCAGCCGCTAAGGAGAAAGCCCAAGCGACCAGCTCCACTATGATGGCGAGCCTAAAGCTTGCAACGTAAGCACCTATTACAGCCACCACCAACAGAAGTGCCTTTCCTATCTTAACCCTTGTGGAAGGGGACAAGTTGGGGTTAATCATCTTGTAGTAGAGGTCGTGGGATATGGCGTTGGAAATGGTAATGAGAAGACCGTCCGCAGTGGAAAGAGCAGCTGCCAGACCCCCTGCCGCTACAAAACCTGCTATGACGTAAGGTAACCCTGCAATCTCGGGGGTTGCCAGCACCACCATATCAGGATGTATGGATATCTCGGCAAACTGTACTATGCCATCCTTGTTAAGGTCTCTTATGGTGATTAAGTTAACTTTTGCCCATTTCTGCACCCAGTCAGGTAGTTCGTTGAAAGCTTTGCCTACGAGATTTAGCATCTCGTATCTTCCAAAGGCGGCATAAGCAGGTGCGGTAATGTATAAAAGGAGGATAAAGAACAGAGCCCATCCTGCTGAAGTTCTAGCTTCTCTAACGGTGGGCGTGGTGTAAAACCTCATAATAACGTGAGGAAGACCTGCGGTGCCAAGCATAAGCATAAGCATAAGAGCTAAAAAGTTAGCCATGCCTTTGGCATCAGAAGGTGGTGCGGTGTAGGATTTGGGAGGCTTTGAAGCGTCAGAAGCCTTTTTCATAGCATCAGTCCACTTTTCCTTTGCTTCCTGCGGGGACTTGGGGTATTCCTTTAGCTGTTTTTCCACCTCTGCTCTCTTAGGGTCATCGGGAGGCATAGCCTTCAGCTTCTCCTCAAGCTCTTTCTTGCCTTGCTCCCAGCTTTGAGGTAACGCAGCAATCTTAGCTTTTAGCTCTTCAGCTCTTTTCTTATGGATTTCTCTTACCTCAATCTCTTTTGGGTCATTCTTGAGTTGTGCAAACCTTTGCTCTATTCCCTGAAGGGCAAAACCGTAAGATATCTGGGATATTGGGTTGCCTGTGTATTTGTAGGATAGCACTGTAACGGGTATGAGGTAGGCGATGATAAGAACTATGTACTGAGCAACTTGTGTCCAGGTTACCGCCTTCATGCCACCAAGGAAAGAGCAGACCAGTATACCCACAAGACCTACGAACACACCTACTTCAAAAGGAAGACCCAACAACCTACTGGCTATAATACCCACACCAGTGATTTGAGCCACCAAGTAGGTAAAGGAAACTATCAGAGTCGCCACTATACCCACAAACCGCGGAAACTTTCCACCATACCGTGCATCCAAAAAGTCTGGTATGGTGTAAGCACCAAATTTTCTAAGGTATGGAGCTATAAGAACACCCAAAAGCACGTATCCTCCCGTCCATCCCATGATGAAGGCAAGACCGTTATATCCTTGAAGAGCAAGAACACCAGCCATACCTATGAAGGATGCGGCTGACATCCAGTCTGCGGCTGTTGCCATACCGTTGAAAACCGCAGGCACTCGTCTTCCTGCCACATAGTATTCAGCAACCTGCCCTGTTCTTGATATGATACCAATGGCTGCGTATACCGCTATAGTTCCAAACAGGAAGACGTAACCTATAAAGGTAGGTGATAGCCCAAGGGTCTTTTCACCTATGTAAAGGAGTATAAGCAGGAGTATAAGACCGCCGGTGTAGATAGAATAGACTTTCTTTAGTCTTTGCGCAAAGCTTCTGTCTACCATTTTATTCCTCCTCTACTCCGTATTTTTTGTCCACATTATCCATACCTTTTGAGTAAAAGATTATTAGTAGCAAGAAAACTATAAGAGCTCCTTGTGCACCCATGTAATAACCTAAGGGGAAGCCCAAAATTACCAGTTTGTTGAGCGCACCAGATATGAGCGCGGCTCCGTAAGAAACAAGAGCCCATATCAAAAGAACTAAAAGCATGAGGTTGCGGTTCTCCAGCCAATAGCTTTCCAGCTTTTGTTTTGACAGCATACCTAACCTCCTTTTAAAAGTTTGTGATTTATTTTACAGATTTTTTGATTTGTGTCAAG
>JANWYC010000075.1:0-232 GCA_025057245.1 Aquificaceae bacterium
ACATCCTCACTTTGGAATTTGGCAACAGTTGAGATTGTGCATGTCATCTTGATATTTTGAACCACGCTAAGAACGCTCTCTACTTCTCGTTGCGTAGCCTTACTTTAAGCCGTAATCGCTTAGCAGGCTTTTGCGGTATACATGACTATCTAATGAGTCTTCGCCTCTAAGTACAAGAGGTTTTATGAAATCCTTTAGAATCAAGCTCAAAGAAGTAGCTGAATATCGTGCA
>JANWYC010000075.1:242-5683 GCA_025057245.1 Aquificaceae bacterium
TCATGTAGATGGGTTATGGGGGTAGGCGGTGAGTAGGGGATGTGGGGGTGTTATGGAGGATACTGAAACTCTTATTGGACATAACAGGAACTCTGAGGACTTTTTGAAAATCCCCGCCGGTTTTCCATAAGCTTTTAGTGTTTTAGTAACTTTTCAATTTCTCACCCGACTTAAAGAGGTTGTGTTTATACTATAAAACATGTATGTTCCTTTTGCCAGAAAGTATAGACCGAAGACTTTCTCTGAAGTGGTAGGTCAGGAGGTTGCGGTTCGTATACTCAGAAACGCGGTAAGGCTGGAAAAGCTTTCCCACGCTTATCTCTTTGCAGGACCAAGGGGAACAGGAAAAACCACCATAGCCCGTATACTCACAAAAGCCATAAACTGCATACAGCCAAGAGAGGGTGAGCCTTGTGGTGTTTGTGAAAACTGTCTTGCGGTAGACAAAGGCTCTTTCCCAGACCTTATTGAAATAGACGCCGCATCTAACAGGGGTATAGATGATATAAGAGCTATCAGAGACGCGGTCTCCTACACGCCCATTAAAGGTAAGTATAAAGTTTACATTTTGGACGAAGCTCACATGCTCACAAAGGAAGCCTTTAACGCTCTTCTAAAGACCTTGGAAGAGCCACCTCAAAAAACCATTTTTATCCTATGCACCACAGAGTATGAAAAAATAATGCCTACCATACTTTCAAGATGCCAAAGGCTCATATTTTCCAAGATTGAAGACGGTTTGATAGTTGAGAACTTAAAAGGCATATGTCAGAAAGAAGGGCTTGAGTGCGAAGAGAAGGCTCTTTACCTTATCGCCAAGCTTAGCGATGGGGGTATGAGAGATGCGGTTTCACTTTTGGACCAAGCAAGCACTTACGGAGAGGGTAAGGTAAGGGTTGAGCTTATAGAGGAATTTCTCGGCATAATGTCTCAGGAAAGGGTAAGAGAGCTCCTGCTTATGCTACTTAACTCTGAAGTAGACAGAGCTATTGAGTTTGTAAGGGATGCAACGAGGAACGGATACAATCTGGTAAAGCTATGCGACCTTTTAGAGGAGGAAGTAAGAAACCTGCTACTGTATAGAAGTTTAAAGGAGCCCGAGAAGGTAATGCGTGTGGAAGACTTCCACAGAAGCCTCAAAGGCGTTTCGCTAAACGCTCTTCTGTATGTGGAGAAGATAATAAACACCATCAGAGAGGATTCAAGGAGTAGGGACTACCTGAGAGCTTTTGAGCTTGCCATAATAAAGACGCAAGTTTTAAAGGATGTGTTGAGCATACGTGAGCTTTTAAATCAAATCACAACGCCTAAAGCTCAGACAGAGGTAAAAACTCAAGAAGTCAAACAGGAGAAGTCAGACCCTTTTAAAATCTTTGAAGGAAAGCTAGACACTCTCACCCTTGAAACCTTAAAAAGGTCAAGGTGGGAATGGGTGGAAGACAGACTGGTCTTTTACCTAAAGGAGAAAGACCTTACTCAGGAAGACATAAACAAGATAAAAGGAATAGAACCCAGAGTAGACTTCGTGTTTGAAGCGGAGGAAGAAGAGCCAGCTGGGCTTCCTCCCTTTGCGGAGAAAATCAGAGACATGTTTGGAGCAAAGGTGGTAAGTCATGAGCAAAGAGGTAAGGGCAAGGGTTCTTCTAGTCCGAGTGCCTAAGGAAAAAATAGGTTTGTTCTCCGCTCTGGTAGACGGTTCTGGTAGAAAAGCTCTCGTGAGAACAAAGGAGAAAAGTTCTAACGAGGTTTACCTTATAGCCACACCTGACACTTTTTCCGAACTTTTTCCTTTAGTAGAGAGCATAAAAAAACACATAGAAGAGGTAGAGATTTTAGGCGAGGTGGAGAACATAGACGTAGGCTTATGATAAATGGAGTTTTATCAGTTCTCGCATAGTCAGGCTCAAACTCTGAAGCGGTTGAGTGTGGAGCACCAGAAAGGTTTTTTAGACAAAACAATTCCTCGTTGTAGGTTTTCCAATCTTTCTTTATGGGGTGATATCGTCTCTTAAACCTAAGATTAGACACATAATCCTAAGCTACCTATGGCGTTGTATACTATAAAGAACATGGTGAACATCCTAAAAACATATCGCCTCATACCGCTTGAGGAGGGAGAGAGTTTTATAAAAGTGCTTGCTCCCAAAGGTGTTGAGCCTTTACTCTTGGAGGAGCTCCGTTTTAGCATCGGTAAAGAGGTGGTGCCTGTCTTCTTGTCTGAGGAGGAGTTTGCCCAGAGACTTCAGGAAGCTCTGGCGCAGGAAGAGCTACGGATAGAAGGAGAGTTTGAAGAGAGTCAGATAACGGACATACTTTACGAAGAGGAGACTAGCCCAGCGGTTAGTTTTGTGAACCAGACTCTTATAAAAGCTGTAAACGCGGGCGCTTCTGATGTGCATATAGAACCATATGAAAACCAGTCAACTGTCAGAATAAGGCTTGACGGAGTGCTTCATGAGTATACTCACATACCCATAGCCCTTCACGAGCAAGTAGTCTCAAGAGTGAAAGTGTTAGCCAATCTAAATGTGGCGGAGAGAAGGGTCCCACAAGATGGTAAGATAGCGGTAAAAGTTGGTTCAAAACATCTGGATATAAGGGTATCTGTAGTTCCTACAGTGTTTGGTGAAAGGGTAGTTCTTAGACTTTTAGAAAAGGGTGGAAGGCTTTTGAGATTGGAGGATTTGGGTTTGTGCGAAGAAGACCTTATTAAACTTAGAAGATTTTCTAAAAAACCTTACGGTATAGTTCTTGCCACTGGTCCCACAGGTGCGGGCAAAAGCACTACTCTTTATGCCATGATACTTGAAATAAAAAGCCCCACTAGAAACATCATCACCATAGAAGACCCACCAGAATACCAGATAAGCGGTGTAAGTCAAATACAGGTAAACCCCAAGGTAGGGCTTACCTTCGCCACTGGCTTGAGGGCAATACTACGACAAGACCCAGATGTTATAATGGTAGGTGAGATAAGGGATGCGGAGACAGCAGAGATTGCGGTGCAATCCGCTCTGACGGGGCACTTGGTGCTTTCTACTCTTCACACCAACGATGCGCCATCTGCCATAACAAGGCTCTTTGACCTTGGCATAGAACCCTTTCTCATAGCTTCGTCCCTTGAAGGTGTTGTAGCTCAGAGACTTGTGAGGAAAATATGTCCGTACTGTAAAAAACCTTACGAACCATCAAAGGAAGAGCTGTCTGAGCTGGGTCTTTCTGAAAGGCAAAACTTCTACAAAGGTTCAGGTTGTGAACATTGCATGGGGACGGGATACAAAGGCAGGACGGGCATATACGAAGTTCTCGAAGTGGATGAGGAGCTGAAAAAGGCTATCCTAAAAACTCAAGACACGGTTGAGCTGAGAGACTTTGCACGTAGGAAAGGTTTTAAAACCATGCTTGAAGACGGTATAAGAAAGGTAATATCTGGCATAACTACGACAGAGGAAGTGCTGAGAGCGGTAAAAGCCGAGGATTGATGACTGTGTAAAAAGAGTTCTCATCCTTCACTCTAAAAATTGTTATGACGCTGAGAGAGGCATATATCACACGCCTTACACAAAAATACTCTCTGGTGCTTGATATTGGCGCACTTCAGAGTTTAAGTTAGACAAAACATGTACCAACCATTCAAACTGCGAGCCTTTCAAGCTCTCTCCTTTTTATTATCTCAATGTATCCTCTTTCTGCGTTTATAATACCTTGCTTTTTCCACTTGCTCATTACCCTTATGGTAGTTTCTACGGTGGTTCCCGTCATCTCCGCAATATCAAGCCTAGTCAGGGGCGCTTCTATAACGATAACATCCGCATATTTTTTGCCTATTCTGTCCGCTATTTCAAGGAGAACCTTTGCTATTCTCTCCTCCACTTTACCACCGGCTATGCTCTTAAGAGTCTCGTAGCTGTGAAGCAGTGTGGAAGTTGCTTCGCAGGTCATTTTCACTGCTATTGCTGGGTGTTTTATGGCAAGGTTTATAAAGTCTCTGTTGGAAATGTATAGAGTTTTACTGTCTAACATAGCCTTTGCGGTGTAAGTGTTCCTGGGCGTCCTTTTACCCCATTCTATCCAGCCGAAAACATCCCCGGGATAAACGAGCCTAACTATAACTATACGAGCATCGTGAGTTTCTTTGAGTAGCTTTATGAGACCTTCCACTAGCAGATAAACTCCGGGCTCCGCTTCTTCCTCGAAGAATAGATAGTCATTCCTCTTAAACTCTTTAATCTGCATGTATTCCAAAGCGTCCTTTAGCTCCTCTTCAGACATATCCTCAAAAAGATGGATTTTCTTCAGCATTTCCAGCTTTATGTTCTGAGTTTGCCCTTCTCTAAAAGGTTCTTTTGCCATCCTCTACCTCCTACGATTACTTTAGGTTCAAAAACTACATAATCTGTATGAAAAGATACTTTGTTTTTTCCACCAAAGGTGTGGTTGTCTCCTATGGCTATATGCACTGTGCCTAATATCTTCTCCGCTTCAAGAACATTATCCGGTCTTACCGCCTTGTGGTTAGTGCCTACACCAAACTCCGCTATGGTGCGTGCATCCTGCTGTTTACTAAACACCTCCTCAAGTATTTTCCTATAGGGGTCATAGCCCTCTATGCTCTCTACCCTACCCTCTTTGAATTTGAGAGTTATAGGTTCGTCCAGCTTTCTGTCTGGACCGTAAACAATCCTAAGTTTTCCGTAAGCGGAGTCCTCAATAGGTGCTATAAAAGCCTCACCCGCTGGCAAGTTTCCGTATTGACCTTTTTCGTGAAAAAGCCCAGTATCCGCAACCGCTTGCCTACCTTCTACGGAGAACTCCAGCTCTGTTCCCTCTGCCTTTATGCTTACCCACTCCGCCTCTGAGAGTATGCTTGCCACATCTACGCTAAGCTTGGAAACGTAATCCCAGTCCGCACTCATTGGACCATCAAACATATCAGGATGGAAGAGGGGCATGCTGGCGTATCTACAGCCAAAGCCCTGGGTCAACGCCTTCCTAAAAAAGGTGTGGGTAGTAGAGTAGTAGGCAAAAGCTACCACCACATCTGGCACATCCTTTGCCTGTTCATCTAACAAATTTAGAACCTCTTCCTCCGAATACTCTTCTTTGTTAACCACTTTTTCAAAAAGCCCCAGCTCTTTTAGTCTATCAACCGCATCGTCTCCGAAGGCAAGCCTCCAAACGTCCTCTGGAGGTTCTTTACCGTGTTGACCTAATGGTGTATATACAATACTTTTCACATCCTTTGCCAGACCCCGAGCCACCTCTGTAAACTCATCCATGAGTCCCAAAAGATACTCCTTTTCGCCGTCTGTAAGCAACAAAATCCTCTCGTCCTCCTTCAGGTTCATGTTCACCCTGTAAAGTCTATAGATATGCTTTTCATACATGCGTTCTCCATTTTAAAATTTTATAGTAAAAAACAATTTTTGCATACATTCTAA
>JANWYC010000076.1 GCA_025057245.1 Aquificaceae bacterium
GGCTATGGTAGTGCCTTCAAAGGGGCTTGCGCCTCTGTTGCAAAGCACAAAAAATCTGCCATCGTTGGTAAAATTACCATGATGACCTTCTATCCTTGCTTGGTCTTGCTTTTCAAAAGCGTCAAGCTCTGGCTTCAACATACCTCTGTATACTGGGGAAGCTGGGTTCGAGACGTCATACATGTAAACATTAGGTGCGGAGAGAGAGCTTTTTGGCTCGTTAAATTCAACAGTTACCCACAGCTCTTTACCCTTCCAGTCAAAGTAGTGAGGGTTTCCAGAAACGGACACTGTATTTACTACCTTGCCATCTCTGCTTACAAGATAGAACACATTGTCCGCATAGTTTCCTACCGCGTAAAGCGTGCCGTCTGGAGACCAGGAGCCGTGCATGGTGAAATCGCCCTTGTGTTCCTTGTTTGATACGGGCAGGTTGACAGTAGTGACAATCTGGTTATTTGAAGTGCTTATTAAAACTACTCTGGTAGCATCACCATCCAACCCTGAGTGGTTCACCGCTATGAGAGCTCCGTCTGGAGAGACTACTGGATGCTTGGGTCTATTACCAGTCTCAAGATTCCTAACCAGCTCTAACTTCTGGGTATCTATGATGCTTACCGTTCTGTTATCTGGAGCATTGTTCGCCACATACAAAAACTTGCCATCCTTTGAAATGGAACCGAGCGTTCCACCCCTTCCGCCTGTCTCTATAACCTTTATCACCTCATCCTTAGAAGGGTCTATGACCGCTACCTTTCCATCACCCCTAAGAGCAAAAACAGGCATACTCTGGGAAGCTAAGGCAAGCCTGTTGAGACCAAAAAGCACATAAACACCGCCAAACCCCGCACTTATAAGAAGCGTTCTCCTCGTAAGCATGTTGGACCTCCTTTTTTAGGATAGGTTGTATTATAAACCACTTGAGAAGTTAAGGGAATGTGTAGTTTTATACCGCCTTGTCTAAAAAATATACTTGATACTCAGTAACTTCAGAATTTTAGCCCAACTATGGGAGAGTTCGTAAAACTCTTGTGAATTAGAGACGAGAGATTTATTGAACAGACAAGTGTTAAACACAGCAGAATAAACATATAGCTTTATTCTCATATCTTATCCATTCATAATAAAATCTAATTGAAAAGCTCTGAACAAGATGGTATGCTAACAAAACAGTAATCTCTATGGGAGGAAAAGATGGAGAAGCTATGCGTCGCTCTTTTAGTGTTTAGCGGTGTTGCGGTTTCTGCGCCAGTTTTTATGGATGGAGAGTATGCAAAGGCTCTGTGCGAGACGTGGAACAAAACACCGCAGCTTTCTGAACAGTTAGGTAAGAGCGAAAGCTGGGTTGCGGTGCCAGAGAGAAAGCTTTTTATTTACAGAGAAGACTGTGGTGATGGAAAACAGATACAACTTACCATAAAGAACGAAGGAGGTAAGGCTCAGTGTGTTTACGGAGGTCCCGCAAGGGATAAAAGAGGAAAGGATGACTTTCTGATGTATGCGGAGACTAAGAGATGGTTAGAAATGGGAAAGAAGGAATACGGACCGATGAAGGCTATGATGTTAAACAGGCTAAAGTTTGAAGGACCCAAGGGCGTTGCTATGAAAAACATGGGACCCTTTGAAGCCTTTCTTGATATTGTGGACAATCCACCTCACGATGCAGGTAAGTGCCCTTAAAAAAACACCTTTTCAAGGGTAAGACCCTTTGCCTTTGCGGTATAAGGGCACCTGCCCTTACCCTCAAGGTAAGCTCTTATCTCTTCTACGCCCAACTTTCCAAGCCCTACATAAATTATGCTACCTATTATCCTTCTTACCATGTATCTTAAAAATCTCCTCGCTCTTATCCTAAACTCAATAAGCTCGTCTACCTTTTTGAACTCTACCCATTCCACCTCAATAAGAGTGTTCTTGTCCTCCTCTTCCAACTTAGCAAAGCCAGAAAAGTCATGAAGTCCAAAGAAGAGTTCTGAAGCGGATAGCATTCTTTCAAAATCAAGCCTGTAAGGTAGTCTCCAATAAAAGGGCTCAAGGAAGGGGTCTCTGTAATGGCTGTTTAGTATCCTGTAGAGATATACCTTGCCTTTAACACCAAAGCGCGAGTTAAACCCCTCTTGAAGCCAAATTCTCTTTATGCCTACATCCTCAGGAAGCAAGGAATTAAGAGCCTTTAAAAGAGTTTCTGACTCAAGGGTTTTCTCCGCACTAAAGTTTGCCACATACTCAAGAGCATGCACGCCTGCGTCGGTCCTACAACAGCCGGTTAACTTTACCGGTTCACATAAGACCTTTTCTATAGCTTCTTTGAGAACACCTTGAACGGTTCTCAAACCCGGCTGAACCTGCCAGCCGTGAAATTTAGTTCCCACAAAGGAAAGAAGCATTACGTAGTTTGGCATGTTATAGAGAGTTCAGAAGTTTCTCCTCTTTTTCTTTAAAGGCTATCTCCTCCTCTTCTCCCGCTTCGTGGTCGTAGCCCAGAAGATGAACGAAGCCATGAACTAAAAGCCTCTTTATCTCCTCCTCGAGACTATGACCCATCTCCCTTGCTTGCCTTTCTGCGGTATCCAAAGAAATGATTATCTCACCCAGTAGCCTGTAATCGCCAGCCTGCTCGTCAAAGGGAAAAGACAACACGTCCGTAGCTTTATCCTTTCCTCTGTATTCTCTGTTTAGCACCCTTATAGTCTCATCACAGGTAAGGTAAAGGCTTACCTCCGCACCCTTAAGACCTTCAAGCTCAAGAAGTCTGTTCATCAAGCTCCTGAGCCATCCTACCTTCAGCCTTCCCGTCTCTCTCCTTACCAGAATTCTGTTCTTCCTTTGCCCTTTCAAACTCCTCATAGGCTTTTATTATCCTTGCTACTATAGGATGCCTTACCACGTCCTCTTCTTTAAACCAAACAAAGCTTATACCCTCTATACCCTGAAGCACCTTTACCGCTTCCACAAGTCCTGACTGTTCCCTTCTGGGTAGGTCTATCTGCGTTATATCACCAGTTATTACCACCTTTGAACCAAAGCCTATGCGTGTAAGGAACATTTTCATCTGCTCTTTTGTAGTATTCTGAGCCTCATCAAGTATGATAAAGGCATCGTTGAGCGTTCTACCTCTCATAAAGGCAAGAGGTGCAATTTCTATCACATTCCTCTCAAGCATGTAACTTGCCTTGTCGTAGTCTACCATGTCATACAGCGCATCGTAAAGAGGTCTAAGATATGGGTCTACCTTCTCCGCAATGCCACCCGGCAGAAAACCCAACTTCTCACCCGCCTCCACTGCTGGTCTGGTGAGTATTATCTTGTTAACTTTGTTAGATTTAAGATGAGCTAAAGCCATAGCCATAGCAAGGTAAGTTTTACCAGTGCCAGCAGGACCTATGCCAAAGATTACATCGTTGTTCCTTATAGCATCCACGTATACACTCTGAGTGTGCGTCTTTGGCACGATAGCTTTTTTTCTGTGGGTTATGAGTATGACCTCCTCTTTCGTAGAGTCCGCTATTGCCTTCGATTGCAGATGATTTTTAGCCCTCTCCCGAACTTCCTGTGGCGTCAATGTGGTCTGCCTGAGCTCTTTTATTACATCCCTAAGAAACTCATGAAATAGCTTTACTCTATCTTCCTCACCTTTTATGAATATTTCAGTTCCCCTTGCGGATATTTTTACATCAAAAATCTGAGAGAAATACTTCAGGTTTTCATCCCCCCTTCCTACTATGGCATAGAACTTCTCGTCAAAACTACCTAAATCTAACTTTTCCTCTACCCTTTCTGTCATTGTGCAACACTACGGTTTATAAATATATGCCTTGGTCTTATGAAATCAACCAAAATAGAGAGTGTTTGAGAATTATCCTATAAGCATATGGCAACAGTTTTGTCGTGCAGGTAGTAAAACATGTGGAAGCATAGCCTCAGGAATATGATAAAGTTCTTGAGAACAGTTGTTTGTCTAATATATAATTGTCTTACGAGCATTTCATACTTAGCTTACAATAGCTCATGGCTCTTTATAAATACGGACTCAAACTCTACATCAAACTTCAAAGAGCATTTCTGGACAAAGCGTTCAACATTAAGGTCTGTAAGCTATTCTCACCACACGAAGAGATTCTCTGAAAGCAACGTCTAATCCACACTCATAGCTCACAAGGGTTCTATGCATTCTCACCAGGTTAAGCTCAAACTCTTAAGTGATTGAGCGTAATGCATTGGAGAGCATTTGTAGTCTTTATGTCATCCTCATTCCTTGTCCAGCGTATAAATATTTCCTGTCTGCCTTTCTTCCAAGCACAACTTTTCGTGACTTGTGCGTTATAGGCTTTGTCTTACCTGCCTTGGAAAAATTTAAAACATTCTCACTGTGAGAAAAGGCTTTTCAATACCTGCTTTGAAAGCCTGCGTTAAGAATGTTATCCGCTAATAAAAAATCGTCATGAGCTCTAAGCGGAAGGCTTTTATAATTCCTCGATTTCTAGCTTGGCATACTTTTTTTCATATAATATTCTGATAGGGAGGTTAGTCATGGCTACAGTTCATCTTTACCAAGTTTTGAAGAGAGAAACACTTAAGGTTTTCTCAAAAGAAAAGGAGAGAAGAAGAAGGGCTTTCCTTCTTAGGCTTGAGCTGGAGAAAACCTTTGACAGAAAAGGAAGTTTGCAATAAAATATTAATCTCTGTCAAAGGGGCGGTAGCTCAGTTGGGAGAGCGCCTGCTTGGCGTGTAGGAGGTCGGGGGTTCAAGTCCCCTCCGCTCCACTTATTTTAATCTAACGCATGCTCTTCACTCAACCTTAGGCTTTATAGAGCTCTTCTTTCTTGAAGCTATACCTACAACAAACCATAACTCTCAAGCCACCAAGTTACATAGTTCTTTGTTCTTACGCTTTTTCTTGAGCTTGAAGTAGCTTTTGAGAATTGCCTTTGCTTGTTCTAAGGCGCACCCCTTGTATCTGGCGGACAAGAAAGAACCTACAGGACACGTTTTGACCTCTTGATAGTCTGGTATTCTGTTCTGGGCTATTCCAACGTCAATAAAGTGTTCCATTACTTCCTTGTAAGCATTCCAAAGCCTTTGAAGAAAACTTTTTTCCCACTATTGGCAAACTCAAGAGAAAACAAAAGACTTCTGGTAATTTCCTTAGTTGTGGACACTGCCTGTCCCTCTGCGATAGCTTATGCCCATCTTCCTTGCCCAATCAGAGAGCTTCATAGAAAGAAATATAAAACGAACATCTATATTTGTTAAGAAGCATCTATGAAGTTAAATATTAGTAACCAATACCCCAAAATGCTTTTTGATGCCTGATTTACATCCACTTTAGAACTACCGTGTCCAAAATACTTTCTGATGCTTGATTCTTATCGGTAAATGTTTGACGGTCTTTCTAAAAATGATAGTCTTATAGCCAAGAACTCTTAGCCTGAAGTCCCACGCTTCCGTTTAGAAATTGCTCCGTGTTCTCGCTTCTAAGTTTTGTAAAGTTTGAGTTTATGAGTGCCTGTCTTGAGTTTTTCGTTAAGAATCTCTCCCACTGGTTAGGCGGAGCGGTAATGACTTATCTAAGAATTCAAGGTTGTATGGCTAAGAACCTTTTGATGTCCCGTCCAAAAAATGTTCTCTGTGGCTTGATATTCACACACTTCA
>JANWYC010000077.1 GCA_025057245.1 Aquificaceae bacterium
TACCACAAATAAAATGAGTGTAAACAACAATACTTTCATCAACTCCTGTAAAAATCTTAAAGGGGCCTATAAAGTTGTCAAGCCTTTTTGAAAATGTTTTAAAATGCTAAAAGGTAGTAAAGACAAGCTTTGTCTAAAAAATACTTTCTTAAGCTTGGTATTCAACAAATTCAGAATTTGAATATTATCGTATAACAAGTAGTAAAAACTCACACAAGTCAAAAGTGAGAGATTAGACACAACGGTAAATACAAGGCTTGTGCTTTGCTGGAAATTCTCTCCTACGCCACGACCACATGAAGGGCATCATAATGCGTCCCCATCCACGAGATTTATAATAATGCCTGATGGCCATAGACAAAGAAAAAATAAAACAGGCTATAAGGCTTCTTCTGGAAGGTATAGGCGAAGACCCTGACAGAGAGGGCTTGAGAGAAACGCCTGACCGTGTGGCTCGCATGTGGGAGGAGTTTGAAAAGCAGAGAAGCTTTAACTTTAAAACCTTTGAAGAGTTTGGTTCTTACAACGAGATGGTGCTTGTGAAAGATATTAGCATATACTCTCTCTGCGAACATCACCTGCTACCCTTTTTTGGAAAGGCTCACATTGCCTACATACCAGACGGTATAGTCTGTGGTCTTTCCAAGCTGGTTAGAACCTTACGGGTCTTCGCCCTCAGACCCCAGGTTCAGGAAAGGCTTACCAATCAAATAGCGGACTTTCTGGTTCAGAAGTTAAACCCAAAGGGCGTGGCGGTGGTCTTAGAGATGGAACACATGTGCATGTCCATGAGGGGTGTTATGTCACCAGGTCATCTTACAGTAACCTCTGCCTTGAGGGGTGTCTTTTTAAGCGACTTGAGAACAAGAGAGGAATTTCTTAAGCTAATAGACAAGAAAAGCTTATGAAGCTTTGTCTTGTAGCTGGTTCAGGAGAACTTCCTAAGGTCTTTTTCAAAAAGGCTAAGGAGATGGGTGTGGAGGTCTTCGTGGCGGGAGTCAAGGGTATTACGGACATACCGGCGGACGAATACTTTCCCTTAGGAAAGCTGGGAAGGTTGGTAAAAAGCCTACAAAACAGGAACATAGAAAACATAGTCCTGCTCGGAAAGTTTGAACACAGCCTTATATTCTCCCATCTTCTTACCTTAGATGAGCTTGCTTTAAAGGTTCTTCACAAGGCTAAGGACAAAAAACCGCACACAATAGTAAAAACTCTAATAGAGGAGCTTGAGTCTATAGGTTTTCAGTTTCCAGACCCAAGACCATACTTGCAAGAGCTCCTTGCACCAGCGGGCAAGTTAACTTCCTTTGAACCTTCGGAGGAAGCTTTGGAAGATGGTCTGTGGGGGTTTCCCATAGCAAAGGAGATAGCTAGTCTTGACATCGGTCAAACCATAGTGGTAAAGGAAAAGGCTGTGGTCAGCGTTGAAGCCATGGAAGGCACGCAGAAGGCAATAGAGAGGGCGGGTGAGTTAGCCGGCAGAAGTTGTAGAGTGATAAAAACTGCAAGAAAAACTCAGGACTATAGGATAGACGTGCCTACTGTAGGTATCAAGACGGTAGAAGCTATAAGAAAGATAAGGGGCGATGCACTTTTTGTAGAAGCGGGAAAGGTTTACATCCTTGAGAGGGAAAAGACGGTAAAACTGGCAGAGAGATACGGTATAGCCATTTACGGACTTTGAAGAAAGAAGTCTATGGCTTCCTTAGGTTTACCTTCAAAAACAATACTTTGATTTTTCATCACAAACACTCTATCACATCTTAAAAGGTTTGAAAACCTGTGAGCTACCAGAATAAAGGTTCTATCTTTGAAACGCTCAAAAAGGTTTCTCAGCACCTCCTCCTCCGTCCTCGCATCCAGAGCGGAGGTAATCTCATCCAGCAGTAGCACATCTGAAGTCTTTAGGAAAAGTCTTGCGAGAGCTAACCTTTGCCTTTCACCACCTGATAGACTTTTGGGGTTAACTTGCTCATCCAGGCTCTTTACGAAGTCGCAGGATGCAAACCTAAGAGCTTCCCAAAGCTCATCGTCATTCCTCTGACCTACTATAAGCAGGTTTTCCCTTACAGTTCCAGGAAAGACAAAGGGCCCTTGAGACAGGAAAAGAAAGCTTTCTCTTAGGTTTTCCCTTTTTATGTCTCTCAGCTCAAGACCGTCCAACTTTATACTACCTTGGTAAGGTAGAAGACCAGCCATAACTCTTAAGAGAGTGCTTTTGCCAGAGCCTGTATCTCCCATAATGCCTATCTTTTCACCTTTTGAGACTTTAAAACTCAAGTCCTTCAGAAGACATTGCCCTTTTAATTCCACTCTTAGGTTTTCCACTACTATATCACTTTTAGAGCTGTGAAAGGTCAGTTCTCCAGGGTCTTCTTGTTTTAGGGATAGCACCTCTCTTATCCTCGCCACCACTGGAAGGTTAGCCCTAACCTCCATAAGGCCTTTCTGACTTTCCATAAGAGGAGTTTGAAGAAATACGAGCGCAGTAAGATAGGACAGGAAGTCACCCGGCGTCAAAGCCCCCTCCGCTATCCTATAACCTCCGTAAAGTATTACTATGGCAACCACCAGATAGCCAAAGGTGAAGTTGAAGAAGGAGTTAAGAGCAAAATAAAGTTCAGACCTAATGCTTGACCTGAAAAGCGTTCTGTTAAGGCTCTCAAAGAATCTTTCAAAGGCTTTGCCAGCCCTAAAGCTCCTTATACTCTCAAAGCCAGAGAAGGAGCTGTATAGCCTGTCTGCCACACCTGCGTATCCTTCCTGAGCTCTTTTTATATGCTTTCCTCTCTTGCTTCCAAAGTATTTGACCGCAAAAGCAAGAAAGGGTAAGAGGACAAGTAAACTCAGCGTAAAAAGCCAGTCCCTGTAAACGAGAACGCCAACGAGGAAAAGCACGCTCACAGGTTCTCTAATAAGCTTTATAAGGTAAGAACCTATAAGATTTCTGTAGAGGTTCATGTCTGATATGGTTCTTGAGGCAAACTCGCCCGGAGACACGCCCATAAAAGTTGAATAGTCAGCGGTCAAGAGTCTTCTGAAAGCTTCCTCCCTTAACTTTTTCATCTCCAGCTCCGTGTATAAGTTGGAAAAGAAAGCGGTAGCAAGCCTACCGACTTGAGCCAACAATACAAAGCCCATAAGCATCAATACCACTTGTAAGAGCTCTTCCACTTCCTTTAAGAGAAAGACTTTGTCCACAAGGGACTTTATAAGGAGGCTAACGCCAGCAGTTCCAGCTCCATCAAGCAAAGAACCAATAAGGCTCAAGAGTATGAAATGCCAGTAAACTCTTAAACGCTCCAAAATCCAGCGGATGTGCTCCATAGAACAAGTTTAACAGTATAACAGCAACCAACATGCTTCGTCTAAATATGAATCGGGGATGGGATGTTTGTTAGACAGTTGGGCATTAGACACATTATCGTTCTTGCTAAATGTTCTACGCCTTAGCGACCCACCGCATAGATAAGAAGAGAGAATAGATAGAAAGCGACCTAAACCACAGTAGGAAAGAGTAGCCTTGAGCGTATAGCCCGTAAGTAGCCCATCCCCTTAGCTTTTACCTTCGTTGAGTATCTCCTTTAAGAGCTCTTGAGTCATTTCCTCTTCGCTGACTTTCCTTATGGGTTTACCCTCCTTAAAGAGCCACGCAAAGCCCCTTCCGCAAGCAAGACCTATATCCGCCTCTCTGGCTTCTCCTATGGCGTTAACCACACAGCCCATTATGGCAACCTTTAAAGGTTTCTTCACGTGTTTTAGCTTCTCTTCCACCTCCTTGACAACTTTTGGAAGGTCTACTTCTATACGACCGCAGGTAGGACAGGCTATAATCTCAACGCCTCTACGCCTCAGACCTAAAGACTGCAAAATTGCGTAAGCCACCTCCACCTCTACCTGTGGGTCATCCGTCAAAGAGACCCTAACTGTATCCCCTATGCCTTTGTATAGAAGAATACCTATGCCTACGGAGGATTTCACTATGCCCTTAGTTCCCATACCCGCTTCCGTAATGCCTATGTGTAAAGGTATGTCCGTTCTCTCCGCAAAAAGTTCGTTAGCTCTAATGTTCTCAAGAACATCAGAACCTTTTATGGAAACTTTGAAGTTATAAAAACCCCACTTTTCAAACTTTTCAGACCATCTCATGGCACTTTCAAAGAGAGCCTCTGCGCACGGGTATCCATACTTGTCTAAAAGCTCCTTTTCCAAAGAACCAGAATTTACACCTATTCTTATGGCAACTCCCTTAGTTTTTGCCTCCTGGACTATTTCTTTAACTATTTCCTCTTTACCTATGTTGCCAGGATTTATCCTTATACCATGAACGCCTTTTTCCATGGATTTAAAAGCGTAAGAGGGAGCAAAATGAATGTCTGCAATAACGGGCATTGGTGAGTTTTTTACAATTTCTGGAAGGGCTTCCACATCCTCCTCATGAGGCACCGCCACCCTTATAAGCTCACAGCCAGCCTCGTAGAGCCTTTTTATCTGCTCAAGAGTAGCACCAAGGTCGTGAGTTTTCGTAGAAGTCATAGACTGCACCACCACTGGCGCATCGCCACCCACCTTAACCCAACCTACGCTTATCTGACGAGTTTTCCTCAGATTTGTGCTTCGTCCGTTACTTTCTCCTCTCTTTAGCTCTTCCTGCAATATCCTTCTTACCTGCATACATAACCTCTTCAAAGGTAAAATATATGCCCTTGGTTTTTTCTAGCTCTAAATTTTTACTCTCTCTGGTAGTTCTTTTTGCATTATAGCAGGGACCAGGAATAACCTCCAGCTCAAAGTAAGTTCGGATAAAATATTTCATTCGGTGATGTGGAGGATAACGCTCTTACTTTTTTTACTTCTCTTCTCGTCTTGTAAAGCGGAAGAGAGGGTAGCTGGTGTTCCTTGTAGTGTGATAAGGGTTTTTGACGGAGACACCTTTGAATGCAGGCTGAAATCTGGAGAGGATGTTAAGGTAAGGTTAGTAGGTGTGGATACACCAGAAAGTTCACCTAACCCAAAGGCTCGTAGGGACGTGGAGAGGAGCGGAAGGTCTATGGAAGAGATAATCCAGATGGGAAGGCTTGCTAAGAGCTTTACGGAGAGTATTCTGAAGCCGGGAGTAAAGGTGTATCTTGAGTTTGATGTGCAGAAAACAGACAAATATGGAAGGTGGTTGGCTTATGTCTGGCTATCTGACGGAAGGATGTTAAACGAAATACTCATAAGAGAAGGCTACGCGCAGGTCTATACCATACCACCCAACGTTAAATATCAGGAAAGATTCCTATACGTACAGAGAAAGGCAAGGGAAGAGGGAAGAGGTCTTTGGGGCAGGTAGGCTAAGTTATGTGTTTTATCTTCTCTGCGCATATTAGACATTTGAGTGAGTTCTTAGTCTTCAAGGCGGAAGTGCGGAAGTAAAAAACGCTTTCTGACGCTCCACACTCAGCAACTGCAGAATTTGCAGGAACTGGTAAAACTTTGCTTTTTAATAGGAAGCGGGCTCTTAATCACCCGCCGTGACCATAACCATCTCTATACAGTTTCTCTTGAGAAGGTCAGAACAAACATAAACGCATATGGCACAGCCCTTACATCTGGAATAGTTAACCCACGCCACATGTTTTGAATCG
>JANWYC010000078.1 GCA_025057245.1 Aquificaceae bacterium
TCCACATCTTCCACTATACCTGCTTCTTTTTCATTACCCACGGGCACTACAAAACGCCTGTAGCCAAGGGATTTTAAAGAAAGAACTGCGGGAAGGACGCCTTTTACTGGGTTCACCTTTCCGTCAAGGGAGAGCTCACCTAAAAATATTACGTCCTCGGGAACATCTAAACCAGTAGAAAGCTTGAGAATGCCGACCGCCATGGGAAGGTCATACAGAGTTCCTTGTTTTTTCAGGTGCGAGGGAGAAAGATTTACTGTTATCCTTTTTACGGGTAGTTGAAAACCTGTGTTTTTTAGTGCGGACCTTACTCTTTCTTTTGCTTCGTTTATAGCCTTGTCCCCGAGCCCTACTATGTTAAACTGAGGCAGACCGTTGGATATGTCAACTTCCACATCTACGTCAAAACCCTCTATTCCCGCAAGCCCACCGCTTTTTATTCTGCAGAACATGAAAAGATTATAGTATAGTTCCCATTCCCGTAGTCATTTACTGAGCTACGGGAACAGTTTTAGCGGGTAGAAGGACTATAGATTTCTCTACGAGATAGGTTTTATCCAATCCCAGTAAGCTCCGAGAGTGGAACTAGCCGCGCCTTGCCATTCACACCGCGCAATGCTAGACTCCAACCAATCTACACTATACGGACAGCATTGTACGAGCATAGTTGAAATTAGTCAGCGGTTATTAGTAACCAGCACGCAGAAGGCTTCTGTATAATCTTGACAGGAAGCTTAATGAGAATTATTATCATTTACAGGAGGTTTGAATAATGGAAAGGGTATATGTCTTTGATACCACTTTGAGAGACGGAGAGCAGGCACCCGGATTTTCGATGACTACGGAGGAAAAACTGCAAATGGCTCTCCAGCTGGCAAGGCTTGGTGTGGATGTTATAGAGGCGGGCTTTGCGGCTGCGTCAAAGGGAGACTTTGAGGCGGTTAACCTAATAGCAAGGGAGGTTAGAGGTCCTGTAGTCTGTTCCCTTGCCAGAGCGGTGGAAAGGGATATAGAGCTGGCGGGTCAGGCTCTCGCGCCTGCGGAGAGGAAGAGAATACACACTTTTATAGCCACATCAGAGATACACATGAAATACAAGCTTCGCATGTCTCCAGAGGAAGTGGTAGAGAGGGCAAGAAAGGCGGTGGAGTTTGCCAGAAGGTTTACGGAGGATGTGGAGTTTTCGTGCGAAGACGCTACGCGTAGTCAGAGGGACTTTCTCTACAGAGTTATAGAGACTGCCATAAAGGCAGGTGCTACGGTAATAAACATACCAGACACGGTGGGCTACACAGTTCCCGAGGAGTTTGCAGACCTTATAGATGGCATAAGAAACAACGTACCTAACATAGACAAAGCTGTTATCAGCGTTCACTGTCACGATGACCTTGGTATGGCTGTGGCGAACTCTCTAATGGCTGTTAAACACGGTGCAAGGCAGGTGGAATGCACCATAAACGGCATAGGCGAGAGGGCTGGCAACGCATCCCTTGAGGAGATAGTTATGGCTTTGAAGGTTAGAAAGGACTTCTTTGGTGGTCTCTACACGGGTGTGAACACCAAAGAGCTTTACAGAACCAGCAGGCTACTGTGTAGGATAACGGGTAGTTTTGTTCAGCCAAACAAGGCGGTTGTAGGAGACAATGCCTTTGCTCACGAGTCTGGCATACATCAGCACGGAGTGCTTGCCAATCCTCTCACTTACGAGATTATGTCTCCTGAAGATGTGGGCTTTCCATCTACAAGAATAATCCTCGGGAAGCACTCAGGCAGGCACGCTCTAAAGAGCAAGCTTAAGGAGATGGGTTTTGAGTTTTCAGAGTCAGACTTGGATAGGATTTTTGAAAGGTTCAAAGCCTTAGCGGACAAGAAGAAGGAGGTTTACGAGGAGGATATAGAAGCCATTCTATACGAAGAGTTTGTCAGGCACGAAGAGGAAGAGCCTATAAAGGTTCTACACTATCAAGTTCAAACGGGTGATAAGCTACTGCCAACCGCTACCGTGGTTTTGAGCTATAAGGGTGAGCAGAGGACTGCCTCTTCCACTGGTAACGGTCCCGTGGATGCCATAATAAAGGCTATACAGAAAGCCCTTAACATAGAGCCTGAACTCCTTGACTTTTCCATAAAAGCACTGACGCCCAATACAGACGCGCAGGCAGAGTCCAGACTGGTGATAGAGCTTGATGGTATAAAAGCCAGCGGAAGGGGTGTGGACGTGGATATTATAAAGGCGAGTGTAAACGGCTTCGTTGATGCTCTAAACAGAGCTTTCTTGAGGAAAAGCTACATACTCTCAAAGGAGAACATGAGAAAGGAAGGAACGGTTTAAATAACCGACGTTCGTGAGTTAAGTAAGTGCTACGGTTTATAATAGAAGATGGTAATGAAGCTTATACCTCCTCAGGAGAGATTTTTCAACTTTGAAGACTCAAAGAAGCTCAAAACCTTTTTTCTAAGAGCTCTTGAGGTTTTTGAAGATTATCAGTTTTTAATGCTCCCCTCTCTGGAGGTATACAGTCAGGAGCTTTACGGAGAATCGCCCTTCGTGGTTGGGAGTCTTCAGGATGGAAGCCTCCTTTGTTTAAGGAGCGACTGGACCGTTAGCCTTGCTCGTTTCTTAAGCCTTCAGAAGGAGCTTACACTACCTCTTAGAGTCTTGTACTGGGGGAACACTTTTTCACCCGGTGGCAACCTTGAGAGCTATCAGGTAGGAGTAGAGCTCTTGGGTCAGCCTGAGCTGGAGGCTGAAGTGGAGGTTTTACAAAGAATTGGAGACTACCTTAGAGCTTGTGGTATGGATGGTCTCACTTTGAACTTGGGGCATGTGGGAATAGTGGAGGAGCTCCTCTCAAGATACGGCCAAACCTACAGAAAAGCCCTTGTGGAGAAAAACTTCTCCCTTTTAAAGGACGTGCCAGTTCTCAAAAGTCTTCTGCTTGCTCATGGTGGTATGGATGTACTCAATGACTTTGAAAAAGAACACAGAGAGTTTTCAGAGCATTGTCAGAGACTTAGAGAAGTGGCTCTAAGGTTGAAAGGTTTTAACATTGTCTTTGACCTTTCTGAAATAAGACCCAAGAGCTACTACACAGGTCTGGTGTTTGAAATTTACCATCCTAAGGTAGGTATGCCTATAGCTGGGGGTGGAAGGTATGATAAGCTCTACACAAACTTAGGTAGGGAAATATGTGCCTTCGGCGGTGCGGTTTATTTGGACTTACTTTTAGAGGTCTGAGAACTCTTCTAACTTTCTAAGCTTTTCCCAGGGGAGCTCTTCTTTGCCAAAGTGTCCGTAGCAGGCGGTTTGTTTGTATATGGGCTTTCTGAGGTCAAGGAAATCTATCATCTTTTTAGGGTTTGTGGGGAAGACCTCAAGAAGCTTGGACTTTATCCTTTCCTTCTCCACCTTCTCGGTTCCGTAGGTTTCTACGTCGAAGGCTATAACCTCGTTCATGCCAAAGGCATAAGCCATCTGAACTAGGCACCTGTCCGCAAGACCAGAGGCTACCACATGCTTTGCCATCATCCTTGCCATGTAAGATGCGGTTCTGTCTGTTTTTGTTGGGTCTTTTCCAGAAAAGGCGCTACCTCCAGAATAAGCCACATCACCGTAAGCGTCAGATACTATTTTCCTGCCTGTTTGACCTGCATCTGCGGCGGGACCGCCTAAAACGAACCTGCCAGAAGGGTTCACCAACACTCTAGTATCTTTGTGCATGTATTCCTGAGGAACGGTCTTCTTTATGGCTTCCTCTACCACAAAATCCCGGAGTTTTTCCACAGAAACTTCAGGGTCATGCTGGCAGAAGACTATTACATCCTTTACAAAAAGGGGTTTGTCGTCTTCGTAAATGACGGTAATTAGCACCTTTCCGTCTGGGCGCAGAAAAGGAGCTCTACCAGACTTTCTGAGGTTAGAAACCCTGCTCGACAGACTGTGAGCAAGGCTTATGGGGAGGGGCATGTAGCTTTGCGTGTCTTTGCAAGCATAGCCCACAACCGTTGCGGTATCACCAGAACCCTCAGAAGATATACCCAGAACTATGTCTGGGCTTTGCTCCTCAATGGAGATTATCACCGCAGAAGAGTCCGCATCAAAACCGTGTTCAGGTCTGCTGTAACCTGTTTCTTTTATAGTCTTTCTTACTACGCCGGGTATGTCCACATAACCCTCTGTGGAAACATGACCCGCAACAAAGGTCATACCAGAAAGTAAGAGTATTTCTAAAGAGACCCTGCTGTAAGGGTCTTTTTTCAAAAACTCGTCTAAGAGTGCATCCGCTATAAGGTCTGCCAGCTTGTCAGGGTGCCCCTCCATGGGGGATTCGGCCATTTTTATACACCTACCCATGGAGGCTTATTATAAACTACTCAAGTATTTCCAGAACCACCCTTTTGTTTATCTTCCTGCCCATGGAGGCGAGGATGGTTCTAAGGGACCTGGCTATACGGCCACCTTTGCCTATGACCTTGCCCAGGTCCGCCTTCTCCACTCTTAACTCAATGACTACGGTCTTCTCACCCTCAATCTCTTGCACGTTTACCCTCTCTGGATGGTCTACGAGGGATTTGGCAGTAATTTCCACGATGTCTCTTAGCTGGCTCATGTTCTACCTCCTACTACAGTGATTTTATCCCTTTGAGTATTGCCTTTGCCCTGTCCGTTATCTCCGCTCCCTTACCGAGCCACTCCCTGAGTTTTTCTTCCTTAAACTCTATAAGCCTTTTATTTACCGGGTCGTAGGTGGCTATTACGTCTACAACCTTGCCATCTCTTGGAGCTTTTGCGTCAGCTACTACAACTCTGTATATGGGATGATGCCTTCGCCCGTATCTGGAAAGTCTTATCCTCAACGCCATACTGACCTCCTTCTTAACAGCTTATCTATTATACACTATTTTCTAACCGAATTCAATACCACACTAAGCGAGGAGAGAGCCATCATAAGACCAGCCATTTCTGGTTTAAGGTATATACCTTGACCGTATAGCAGACCACCCGCTACGGGAATGCCCAATAGGTTATACAAAAAAGCCCAGAAAAGGTTCTGTTTTACTCTTGCCATGGTTCTTTCCTTTTCCTTTAAAAAGTCCACTACAGCTCCCACTCCCCTTAGAAGCACCACATCCCCTGCCCTCTTTGCCATGTCAGTGCCAGAAGCCACCGCAAAGGAAAGGTCCGCCTCAGCCATAGCAGGCGCATCGTTTATTCCGTCACCCACCATACCCACCCTTAGACCCTTCTCTTTTAGCTCCTTGACTTTGTTTAGCTTATCCTCTGGTTTCACGCCAGCCATAAACCTCTCTATGCCTAACTTCTGAGCCACCGCCTTAGCCCTCTCTTCCACATCCCCCGTAAGCATGAACACCTCCACGCCCTTTGACTTGAGAAAATCTACTAGCCTGCTCGCATCCTCCCTCAGCACGTCCTCAAAGTAAAACTCCCCAAGCTTTGAACCGTTTTTGTAAAAGGCTACTTGACCGTCTTCAGACCTACCCAGCATGTAGTCTCCCCAAACAACACCTACGCCAGCCTTCTCTTGACAATTCTTGAGGTTTTCTCCTTCCATACCTTT
>JANWYC010000079.1:0-293 GCA_025057245.1 Aquificaceae bacterium
TACAGATAAACATTCCTGAAGGGCTTGATGTTCACCTTCTTGAGGAAGCCATCTACAGGGCGTTTAGAGGCGTTGAGTATGAAAGGAAAGGCTGGGAGTATGGAGGCAAGTTCTACGGACCGCATCAAGTGCTGTGGGTTACCGACCTTCCCTTTTGCAAGAGAAGAACTGTATACGAATATCATACGGGACAGAGGGAAAGAGATACAAAAGGAAAAGTGAGAATGACCCTTGGGAGTGTTCTTCATGAGTTTATCACTAACAGGCTAAAAGCCGGTGGCGAAAGGGAAAAA
>JANWYC010000079.1:308-5563 GCA_025057245.1 Aquificaceae bacterium
GACTACTCTGGTAGGTATTTACTCAGAGGTAAGGTGGACTACCTAATGCCAAACGCAGTGGTAGAGTTCAAACTTACCATTAGGCAGGGAGAATTGCCCCAAAGGCCTGAGACGTATTACACAGACCAACTACAACTCTACTTCTGGCTTACAGAAAGGACTAAAGGTTATTTAGTGGTGATAAACGCATACACTGGAGAAATTAAATGCCACGAAGTGGATAGAGATGAGGAAAGGATTAGAACTCTGCTTGCAAAAGGACTTGAAATAGTAAACGGTTTTACCACAATGACTCTACCAGAACCTGAGCCTATTTACGAATGGTTGTGTTCTGACTGCCCAGAAACGAGGTGTCCTTACAAGACCAAAATGTGAAGCAGGTTATATTACTCTTTAACGCCACATGCAGAGCTTCAGAGTATGAACCCGATTTTGTGAGAGTTTATAAAAGCCTTAATAGCAATGTTAGAGAGTTAGATGTTATACACAACAGACAGCAAAAATTAACCTGAAGACCTTATATACTACTATTCTCATGCTGGATGCGGAGAGATTCCTATCAGAGATAGAGCCATACAATCATGTAAGTAAGAAAGACCTACAGAACATCGTTCAAAACCTTATGGTGGAATACTACCGAAAAGGAGAGCTAATATTTGAAGAAGGTTCAAAGCAGTTGGAGTTTCTCTACATACTCAGAAGCGGTGGAGTGGTGATGGAAAAAGACGGAGAAGTAATTGAATACCTACACGAAGGTGAAAGTTTTGGATACGTATCTTTGATGACTTCGAACCCACCCAGTTTTACCGCAAAGGCTTTCACAGATAGCGTGGTTTTCTTGCTAAACAGAAAGACCTTTGACTGGCTTATAGCCAATTATCAACCTGTTAGGGAGTATTTTAGTAGGAAGCTGGCAAAGAGAGTGCATAAAGCTTTAGAGAGAAAAGCGTCTTCTTCCGTAGAAAGGCACATGGAAGTGTCTTTGGAAGAGGTCAACCTTAGACCACTCATAATACTTGACGGCGACCTTACGGTAGACAGAGCGGTAAGGGAGATGGTATCCAAGGACAGCACTTTCGTTTTGGTCCAGCTCAGGGAGGGATTGGGTATTATGACGGAAAGGGACGTTCTAAAAAAGGTTCTGGCGAAGGGCTTGAGGGCAGAGGAAGCCCGGCTCTATGAAGTGGCTACTTTTCCACTTATTTCTATAGACAGTAAGCAGACCCTTTACGATGCCATGGTGCATATGGCAAGACACGGTATAAGAAAGCTTTTGGTAACAAAAGAGGGAAAACCCATAGGCGTATTGGAAGATAGGGACCTGATAGCCTACGAGAGCAAGAACGCAGTTCTTCTCATAAAAGAAATAGACAAGGCAAAGACAGTTCAAGAGCTTAGACACTTTTATAACTTGGTAAAAGAGCAGGTGTTAGAACTTGTTTTTCATGGCACTGACCCTGAAAGACTTGGAGAATACATATCTGAGATAAACGACCGTTTTATGAAAAGAGCGGTTTACATAGCTATGGAAAGGCTGGGAGAAGAACCTGTCGTTCCCTTTAGCATAATGGTTCTTGGTAGTGAGGGCAGAAGGGAGCAGAGTTTAAAAACAGACCAAGACAACGCACTTATATACGAAGACTATCCCCTTCTGGACTTTGAACCAAAGGTTTACTTTGAAAACTTCTCAAAGATTTACATACAGACCTTGTTGGAGATAGGCTTTCCACCTTGCCCGGGTAATGTGATGATTTCAAACCCATTTTGGAGAAGATCTTCAAAGGAATGGCTTATGGCTGTGGAGGAGTGGATAGAAAAACCCAAACCTGAAAACATAATGAACGTTGCCATATTCTTTGACTTTAGAAACGTGTTCGGAGACCAGACCTTAGTTCAAAGACTTTGGGAGCATACACTTCATAAAGTGGAGAACAACCACGGATTTTTACCTTTTCTTGCGGTAGATGCGGTAAGGTTCAAACCACCTGTGGGCTTTTTCAGAGAATTTGTGGTAGAAAAAACCGGAGAACACAAGGGAGAGATAGACATAAAAAAAGGTGGTATATTTCCCATAACCCAAGGAATAAGAGCCTTAGCACTTGAGAAAGGTATAAGCACGCAGAACACTTTTGAAAGGATAGAACACCTTAAGAACATGGGCGTTTTTTCAGATGACTACGCCAGAGATTTAAAGGAATCTTACAGATTTTTGTTGGCACTCAGGTTTAGGTCTCAGGCACAGAAGATAAAAGAAGGCAAAGAGCCAGATAACTACATAAACCCACACAGACTATCAAGGGCTGAAAAGGGAACTTTAAAGGACGTTTTCAGAGTTATAAAAGAGTTTCAGGACTTTCTCTACGAGAGATACAACCTGAGGTTTTTTGAATGACGGGCTTGAAAGGATGGCTACTTAGCAAGCTAAAGCCAGAAAAGAGCGGGATTGCTTGGGAGGTGGAGAGGGAAACAAGCGTTCAGGATGCGTGTTTTGTGGTGTTTGACACAGAAACCACGGGCATTGACCTAAAAAAGGACGAGCCTATAAGCATAGGAGCTGTAAAAATAGAAAAACTTAGAATAGACCTTTCAAAAAGTTTTTATGCCCTGATAAAACCCACAAAGAGCTACAGAGAGTCCATAAAGGTGCATGGCATAACACCCCAAGACTTAGAGAAAGCAAAGGACAGGAGGGAGGTATGCATGGAATTTTTGGACTACGCAAAGGGATGCATCCTGTCAGGTTACTTTGTTCATTTAGACGTTGCTATGTTGAAAAAACTCACAAAAGAATCTTGCAACGAACAACCCAACTTCCGCACCCTTGACCTTTTAGACATGCTAGAAAGAAAAAACAACATACCCACAATGGAAGAGCTCTTAAAGAGTAATAAAATGCCTGTTTCTAACCTACACAACGCCTTAGAAGACGCCTACATGACCGCACTTTTGCTTTTAAAGTTTCTAAAAGAGGGCAGATACTCAAAGGTAAAAGACATTCCTTTAAAGACTTTATGATTAATCATGAATGTTATCTCGTGTGTGCCAAGTTTAACCATGCTTGTCCAATATTGACTGTCTAATAAATCTCTCGTCTCTGACTCATAGAAGTTTTAACAGGTCTCGTATAGTCAGATTCAGATTCTGAAGCCGCTGAGTATTAAGCATTGCTGTGTCCAAAGACACTCTCTAAGGTTTGATGTCCCGCTACTTCAGGATTTGAGTCTAACTTTATAAGAGTTCACAAAACCCTTACGAGTTAGGGCTGAGAAATTTATTAGACAGTTCAGTATTAGCATAGCACCGCAGAATTAAACCCAACTAATAGCCAGCTTAGAACATACCACCAATACAGGCTTTTAGCTTATAGTATAAAACATAACTTCATGCAAAAAACTCAGGAGAGTCTGCCTCGTTCAAAATGCTTTCTTAGGCTTGATACTCAACAACTTCATAATTTGGATATGACTTATCAGATATTAAACACACCAAGGAGAGTCTATAGGGCTCTCAAGAAAGACTTACAAAGGCTCAAACAACTCACAGTAGCCTCATGCGCTTCTCTGATTAGCTCTACATCTCACGCCACGCCAGCTTTCATCCCTCTTCGCACATTTACCTTTTTTTGCAATATGTTGTGTATTACACTATAATTCATTAACGCTAAATTTGGAGCTTCACACTTAACTGGTAGAGAACATCCTTAAAGCAAGCTCAAAAACTTAAGACAGGCTTGGGTAGGCTCAATATTTACAGCTTAGTAAGTAAAGATTCGTCAAGCCTGAGGGTATGGCTAAATAGAGCGGGAAATCTTAAGGATTAGTTCTTTTGTATCTGTAGTAGGCGTTGCACGCACCCTCTGAGGACACCATACAAGAACCCACTGGGTTGGATGGATTGCAAGGGTCTCCAAACAGCTTACACTGTGTAGGCTCCGCCAGACCTTTTATAACCTCACCGCATATGCATGAAGGATGTTCCCTCCGCACTGGGAGCTTAAAGCTAAACCTTCTCTCTGCGTCAAACTCTTCAAACTCAGACCTTATCTTTAAAGCACTGCGAGGAACACTTCCTAAACCTCTACATTCAAAACTTTCCCTTACTTCAAACACTTCTTCCATGAGCCTTAGTGCTTTTGTGTTTCCTTCTCTATCCACAGCCCTTTTGTATTGATTCTCTACGAGAGCTCTACCTTCCAGAAACTGCCTTACTATCATGTAAACAGCCTGCATAAGGTCAAGTGGTTCAAAGCCAGATATGACAATGGGTTTTGAGTGGGTTTTAACCACGCTTTCGTAAGGTAGAGTCCCTATTATAGTGCTTACATGCCCCGGACCTATGATGGCATCCACTTTTAGCTCAGGACCTTCTAAAAGATACCTAAGAACCTCCGGCGTTAGCACGTGGTTAGAGACAACAGATAAGTTCTTCAAACCCATGTCCCTTGCCTTTTTTATTAGCACTGCGGTCTGTGGCGTGGTAGTTTCAAAGCCTATGGCAAAAAAGACAACGTTCTTCTGTGGGCTTTCCTCCGCTATCCTTAAGGCATCAAGGCAAGAGTAGAGAGACCTTACATCCTTTCCCTCCGCTCTGAGGTCTTTCAAGCTCTTTCTTTTAGAACCAGGCACTCTCATCACATCACCGTAGGTGCAGAGTATAACATCCTCCCTCTCCGCCAAGGCAAGGGCAAGGTCAACCCTTCCCATAGGCAGGACGCATACAGGACAGCCGGGACCGTGGATGAACTTTACATAACCTTCAAGAAGTTGGTCTATTCCATGCTTCATTATGGCATGAGTATGCCCTCCGCAGAATTCCATGACTCTCAGAGGTTTACCCAAGACCTCTATGGCTTTTTTTATAGCCACCTGAAGCCTTTTTATGGCGTCCGCCTCTCTATAGGGAGTTACCAAGTTCATCCTCTTGTTCCAAGAGCTTTTCAAATAGTTTTAGTGTTTCTAAGGCATAATCTTCATCCAGCTTCTGTATGGCAAAACCTACATGAACCAGCACCCAATCACCCACAGATACGCTATCCTGAAGAAGTTCAAGAGAGACCAACCTTTTTGTTCCAAAAGATTCCACGACTGCGTTGTTGCCTTCTCTCAGCTCCAAAACTCTTGACGGCACAGAAAGACACATGGTTTTAGCTCTATTTGAATATTATAGACCTCTTTTGTGTATTTTCAATGCTTTGAGTAAGCACGTGAGAAAACATAAAAAAACTTAGCTTTGAAAGTATTGCCAAGTTCCATAGA